>CAVEQA010000139.1:0-2025 GCA_963617725.1 Paludibacteraceae bacterium | reverse complement strand
GCGATTGATAAAGGACATCCAAAGACAATGTCCCTCATCGAACTTCTTGATGCCTATATCGATCATCAAAGAGAGATGGTCACTAAATCTTGTCAATTCGATTACAAGAAAGCTGAAGATAGAATGGAGATCATCGATGGTCTCATCAAAGCTTATTCTATCTTGACAGAGCTCATTGAAAAGATAAGAAAATGCAATGGCAAAGAAGGTGTTAAAAATATGCTCAAAAATGACTATGGCTTCACGGAAAGACAAGCTGAAGCTATTGCCATGCTCCCTTTGTATCGTTTATCCAACACTGATATTTTAGCTTTGAATAAAGAAAAAGGTGATTTGACAACTGAGATGGAAAGATTGAATTCAATTCTTACAAATCCTAATCTTTTAGACAAAGAAATTGTCACTACATTGAAAGAAGTTGGTAAGAAATTTGCAGTTCCTAGAAAGACTGTTTTATTGGATGCAAAACAGACATTTGAATCAGTCGATCAAACCAAATTGATAGCTAAAGAAGATGTCTATGTCGCTTTGACAACAGACGGATATGCTAAGCGTTCTAGCATTAAATCTTATGATTCCAGTGCTAAAGCAAACAAAGATGATCCTCTCAATATGCCAAAGATGAAGCCGAGTGATTCACTAGTGTTTTTGAAAAAATGTACCACTCACGATTCCATTCTTTTCTTCACTGATAAAGGAACTTATGGTTATTTACCAATTTACATGTTGAATGACATGAAATGGAAAGAAGAGGGCAAGCACTTGAATAATCTCGTCTCTTTAAAAGCCAACGAGAAAATTGTCAAAGCCTTCTTAGTAAATGATTTCAAAGAAGGAATCAATGTCTGTATCTTAACAAAAGAGAATAAAGTTAAACGTACTCCACTCAAAGAATTCACTCAAACAACACTCACTAAAAAGCCACTCAAAGCCTGCAAGCTTTTAAATAAAGACGATAGAGTTGTCGGTGTTTGCTTGACTTCTGGAAATAGCGATGTTTTAGTCACTGATATTTATGGCCGTACATCGAGATTTAATGAAAGTGATATTCCATTAGTATCAACCTCAGCTATGGGCGTTAAAGCTATTGCTAGTGGTATTGATGAAGCGCCATTATCTTCAATTCTTTCTCTTACTACCAAAGAAGTTTCTTTGTTATTAGTCTTATCGAATAGAAGAGCTTGTAGACTCATAAATTCAGCTAAGATAGAAACTAGAGAGAGATTAGGAGCTAAAGATAATTTGGTTAAAATCTTTAAATCTAAGCCATTTGAAGTCATTCAAGTTGCTAAGGTAAATAAAGTTAAAGGTCAAAATAATTACTTCTCTTGTGTCACTATGTCCGGGAATGTCATCATCGATTTAGCTAATTTAAATCCAGTGGATTTGAATGGAGAAATGAGAGAAAATATTCCTGATTTAGGAACTCAACTTATCATAGGTTCTAATGATTTAGGTGAGGTTGTTGATGATAATTTTATCATTGAATCACCAAAGCCAGCCAAGATTGTTCCTACCAAAGCAACTGAAGATAAAGCTGATGCTCAACTTTCTTTGTTTGACTTGTTCGAAAAAGGTAAATAAATAAAATAATTTAAGTTATAATAATAGCGGAACAGAATATGATTATAGGAACAATAAAGACAATCTTTGATTTAGATATAAATTATCTAATAGAAAATAATGTAAAAGCCTTGATTTGTGATCTAGATCAAACTCTAGCTTCCGCTTTTTCTCTTAAACCAGATGACAATGTCTATAAACTAAAAAAGGAATTGAACAATAGCGGTATTCAGATGTATGTAATATCGAATAATTTCGATAAAAGAGTTCGGCCATATTGTCAAAGTTTGAATGTTGATTATCTTTCTTTTTCATTAAAGTTTACTACAATGAAAGTAAAAAGATGGTTAAAGCAAATGAATTTGAAGATTGAAGATATCGTCTTTGTAGGTGATCAACTGAGGACTGATGGAAGATTGACCGATAAATTGAAAGCTCGTTTGATTCTTACTTCCCCTTTAG
>CAVEQA010000138.1:0-2027 GCA_963617725.1 Paludibacteraceae bacterium | reverse complement strand
CATATGAACAATACTGTTTATTTTAAATTGTTCCAAAGATTTATAAAAAAGAATATTTCAGAATTAGAAATTGATTTTGAAAAAGAATGTTTAGTTGGAGACACATTAAAAATATATAAAGTAGAAAAAGAAGATACGATTTCCTTTATTGGGATTAAAGGAAATGATTCCATATCATTTAAAGCAAAAATATTGACTAGACAATAATATCTGTCGATGACAAATATCTATAGGAGGCTTCTTCTATGGATATTTTTATTTGTCCAAGATGTGGTAATAAAGATGAAAGATATATTGGTTATAAAAATGGAAAACCGTATTGTCGATTGTGTATTTCTTTTCAAGGAAAGGAAGCAGATGGTAATTATAAGGTTAAGGATAACATCGCTTTAAATCTTTCATATCCATTGAGTGAAAAGCAGCAAAATGTTTCAGATACAGTGAAAAATGCAATTGCAAATAAACAAAATGTGTTTATTCATGCAGTTACTGGAGCTGGCAAAACAGAACTCGTATATCAAAGTATGGAATATGTTTTAAAGAATAAAGGACATGTAGGTTTTGCTACACCAAGAAAAGATGTTGTCATAGATTTATTACCGAGAATTAAAAGTGCATTTCCATCTTGTGATGTCATCGCGGTATATGGTGATCATTCATCAAAAATATGTGGAGATATAATCTGTTTAACAACTCATCAACTATATCGATATCCAAATTTTTTTGATTTATTGATAGTTGATGAAATCGATGCTTTTCCATATAAAGGAAATGAATTGTTGCATTCATTTTTTAAAAGAAGTTTAAAGGGAAATTACATATTATTATCAGCAACTCCGACCAAAGAAGACTTGGATGAAGTAAAAAAAGATAACGGGATTGTTGTGACATTATTTGAAAGATATCATCATGGAAAATTACCAGTTCCTGAATTTATCTCATCCAATGAATTTTTGATGAGATATAGATGCTTGAGATTGCTGACAAGTTTGGTAAAGAACCAAAAACCAGTGTTTGTCTTTGCACCCACGATTTCTATCGGACAAGATCTTTTTTCTTTCTTATCGATGTTTGTTTCTAATGGTAGCTTTGTTTGTTCGGAGTCAGAAAATCGAGAGGTTGATATTGAAAGATTTAAAAATGGAGAACTGAATTATTTAGTTACAACCTCTATTTTAGAAAGAGGTGTCACTGTCAAAGATTTACAGGTGATAGTTTATAAAGCTGATGATGATATCTATAATTCAGCCACATTAGTACAAATAGCAGGAAGAGTCGGAAGAAAAATAGGAGCTACAAAAGGAAAGGTTTATTTTATTGGTGAAGAGATGAATGAAGCGGTCATGAATTCAATTGAAGAGATAAATAGATATAACAAAGAGGTTAGAAACTCGTGATTTGTGTTTCTTGTTTTAATGAATTTAAAATTAGCTCAATGAGAAGGTTAATCGAAAATAATTATGGTCTATGTGATGAATGTATTTCTCAAATTAAAACAAAGTTGTCAATTAAGAAAATAGATGGTTGTTTCATATTATTTTTAGGAGAATATGATGGAATGATGAAAAAATGGTTAATGAATTATAAAGAGTATGGTGACATAGCTTTAGCTAGCTGTTTCTTATATGTTTATATTCCATTATTGAAAGTTTTATTTCCAAATTATATCTTTGTCCCATGCCCTTCTAGTCCTTCTAGAAATTCGAAAAGAGGATTCGTTCATCTTGAAGACATGCTCAAAATTTACAAGTTAAAATATTGTCTAGCGTTAAAAAAAGAAGAAGATGATGAAAGAAAAAAACTAAATGCAATTGGAAGAGCAAATGGTAAAAATGATATTTCTTTAACAGATGAGTCAAAGATTTTAGTCGGTAAAAAAGTGGTCCTTTTTGATGATGTTTTGACTTCGGGATTCACCTTTAGAACTTCTCTTGAAACTATTAGAAAATGTCAACCAAAAAAGGTAAAAGGGTTGATATTGATGAATGCCTTCAAAAGCTAACAAAAAAGATTTCAAGTCTTTATAT
>CAVEQA010000137.1:0-2040 GCA_963617725.1 Paludibacteraceae bacterium | reverse complement strand
ATTCTAAACAAATTAAAAACGAAATACAATTTGTTTTATAATAATATCATAAATCAAGAAAAGGATTGCAAAATGAAAACTCCCGATTATAAAAATGAAGCCAATCTTTATGAAGTATATAAAAAATCAGATATAAAATTAGATGATATCCCATTAGAAACTTATCCCCGTCCAAATTTTAAAAGAAGTTCGTATCTCTGTTTGAATGGTAAATGGAAATTTGAAAAGAAAAAAGAAAAAGATTTACCAGTATCATATAAAAGAGAAATCTTAGTTCCATATGCAGTTGAATCAATTCCTTCTGGAATATCAGAAAGAGTTGAAATTGATGACTATATGTTTTATGAACGAGAAATTGAAATACCTGAAGATTTCAATAAAGGAAGAATCTTCATCAATTTTTTAGGCGTCGATCAAATATGTGAAGTTTTTATCAATCACGAACTAGTATTCAAACATATCGGTGGATATACACCATTTATAGTTGAAGTGAACCCTGAATTGAAGAAATTTCTTCTCACCTTAAGAGTTCAAGATGTGACAGATTCAAGCTATCATCAAAGAGGAAAACAACATCTAAAACCAAAAGACTTTTGGTATTCATCAAGCTCTGGAGTTTATATGCCAATATTCATGGAATCGACTCCGAAAGAATATTTGAAGAACGTCTTCTTCACACCAAACTATGATAAAAAAACAGTCAAAATAAAAGCTATCTCTGATTATGATGAAAGTGTTGAAGTGAATATCAACAACACTATTTATAACATTCAAACCAATATCGAAAAAGAGATTGAGTTACCATTTTTTCATCCTTGGAATACAGATGATCCATTTTTATACGATGTCACTTTAAAGTTAAAAGATGATATTGTCTATTCCTATTTTGGAGTTAGAAAAATAGAAATCAAACAGGTGGGTGAATATTCAAAATTATGTTTAAATGATAAAGAAATCTTCTTAACAGGACTTTTAGATCAAGGATATTATTTCTTAGGAAATCTAACACCACTCACTTATGATGATTATTTAAATGATATCAGAAGATGCAAAGAATTAGGTTTCAACATCTTAAGAAAACATATCAAAGTTGAAAGTCCTCTGTTCTATTATTATTGCGATAAGACAGGAATGCTTTTGATCCAAGATTTTGTCAATGGAGGAAAACCGTATAAGTTCTGGCATGTCGTTTTTCCAAAGCTATTCGATTTTAGAAATCACTCAGAATTAGTAGATTATGAATACTTAGGTAGAGAAGACGAAGAAGGAAGAAAAGAATTCGATGAGGAGATGGAAGAATGGATTGATTATTTTTATAATTATCCAAGCATTATCATCTATACTATTTTTAATGAAGGCTGGGGAGAATTTGATCCTTCCATCCATTATAAAAGAGTCAAAAAAAGAGATCCTAATAGATTAGTAGATACAGCTAGCGGATGGTATTACTGCAAAGACACTGATTTCTATTCCATTCACGCTTATGATATAACCACTAGAAAAAGAAAATCAAAACTCAAAAATCAACCATTCTTATATTCTGAAATAGGTGGTTTAGGATATAAGATTGATGGTCACGCATTCTTCGAAGGTAATTTCTCGCATTACAATTCTAAAACTAAAGAAGAATTAGAAAAGAAATACATCAAATTATTCGAAAAAAATATGTACAAAGCTAAAGAAAAATACGGACTTGTTGGAACTATCTATACTGAAGTCAGCGATTGTGAAGATGAATACAACGGCATTTTCACCTTTGATCGAAGCATTTTAAAGATAGATGAATCCATCATTAAAAGAATCAACGAACGTCTTAAAAAGGTGTAAACCCAAGCGGTTTACACCTATTTTTAACTAAAAGTTATTTCCGTTCCATCCCCAAAGTGGAGTTTCTTCATATTCGATATAAATACGATTTTCTGCAATCTTCAACAAGTCGGAAACACGTTTTGTCAAAGATTCAGTGAGAGGTTCATAATCGATTTTTGAATTTTCATTATAAACTTTGACTTCGATTATAGCGCATGGATTATCGCTACC
>CAVEQA010000136.1:0-2045 GCA_963617725.1 Paludibacteraceae bacterium | reverse complement strand
TCGTTACCTCTGAATGTGGATGACCCAATTGGAAAACCGTCCTCATCCATCAAAAATCCATTGGCAATGACGTGTCTTCATTATAAGATTGACCATAAAATTGAATTACATTCGATAAAGAATTACCTTTCGAAGCAATACTTCCGTTCGAACCAAGTATGGTTTTGCTGAAATCTGTGACTGTTGTATTCGCCTTCAAAGTAAACTTGTAATCATTCATGTCTGCATCATCTCTTAGCTTGAAAAGAACGAGCAGAGATTGCTTCTTTCCATAAGTGGAATATTGACCAATCGAAACATTACTTCCACTTATTGTATACCCTTTTGAATTTGATCGATCCATCGTGTAAATCAAAGTTGCCGTCTTATCATAAGTGTATTCATTCGTCGCCATCTTATGAAATTCTACCTTTTCGACAATGCTATCTAATTGTGTAGCAATAAATCCATCACCATTGCCATCGACTTTTCTCGATGCAGTAAACCATGCAGATGTCGCAACGAAAACAGCTGCCAGTGAAAACACTGTCATACTCGTCGCAGCGATGATTCTCATATTCTTATTTTGTTTTTTCATTTGACTATAAAAAAGACAGGACTCGTCAAGCCCTGCCTAAAATTATATATATATGTCAAATAAAATGTGGCAAAAAGAAAAGAAGGCATTACGCCTTCTTAGTTAATAATTAAAATTAGGATTCACAGATTTTCTTGATAATGATTTCGTAAAGCTCTTTTGGCGTGACGATGAACGGTTTAACTGGGAAATGCTTCATGTTTCCTGTAACAAGTGTTGTTTCCCTTTCTCCTTTTGATGTCATAGTGACTTCGTAGAAGACCCTATCTTTCTCGTCGGGAGGATCAATTTCGAGGTGTTGCTCGTTAATTAGAATGGCTTTTTTACAATGTTATCAACAATTTTGTTAACTATATCGCTTGTCAGATGAAATTTTGGTCGAGACAATACTTCAATATATTCTTGTATTATTTTGTCGTTTATTAAAGGAATGATTGTTCCTTGTTGAACTAAATTATAAATGATTCCTGGATTAGATGTCGGCTTAAGGGTAGCACTAACTAAAACATTCGTATCAATGACTACATAGAATATCATTTGCTTTTAGATTCTCTTACATAAATTGCTTCTCTAGCTAATCTAATTTCTTCGTTAATTTCATCTAAAGTCATTTCAGAGTTTCCGTTTTCTTTCGAGATTTTTCCGGCTTCCAAAAGTGCATTCATGCCTTCAGATTGCTCACTATTTAGAACCATATCAAAAGGAATCCCATTCTTGCTAATTAATCTAGAAATGCACATACGTAAGTATGTTTGAAGATCAATTCCTAATTGATTACAAATGAGCACTGCTTGAATCTTTGAATTTTCATCTAGTCTAAATTGTACTAAATTGTTTGCCATATTCTTTCATCTCCTTTTGATTATATTATAAATTCTAATCTTAATTTTGTCAATTAATTGCAATCATATGTAATCAATTGCAATCAATGAGATAAAAAAGGCTGTTTTGGTAAAATCGGTATTTCTAGTTTTCGCTCTTACTGGTTTTGTGCCTTGTGATGAAGAAATCGAAATCCAGCAGTTATAGAAATTTCATCAAATAAAGCAACTACTTAGCAAAGAAAACAAAATATTGAATGTTATACTATTATCATCTATAAATCTATATGTAAAATAAACGAGAAAAATTTATTATCATTACAATTTTTAAAATTGATGAAAGATATTAATAAATATTCTGAACTTAAAGGAGAAAAATATAAATCTAAGTTAAGAGATTTTATTACTAAAACAAATGTGGATTTTAATTTCGTTAAAGAATATATCTCTTTATATCCCCCTATTGTTTTTAACCTAAACTTTTCATAAAATTACTACCATCAAAATTTGACAGAGCTCTTATTCGATAAATAAGGGCTTTTTTGATGGTTTTAACAATGTGTTTTTTGCTAAATGGAAGTCTAAATATCAGAGGATTATTAGCGATGATAAAGCAAAACATTGAGGTAAAAATACCAAAACACAAA
>CAVEQA010000135.1:0-2070 GCA_963617725.1 Paludibacteraceae bacterium | reverse complement strand
GATGAGGCTTATTCATATATGCAATCAAATTTTAATTAAAAATACTAAAAATATGATATTTATTTACTTTTTTTATAGTTTTCGCTTATACTTTTAAACATAAGGAGAACGAGTTTTATGAAAAAAGCAACTAAAATTATCATCATCACATGTTCGATTGCTCTTGGTTTACCACTTTTAACAGGTGCAGGTTATCTTTCCTATGTAGTATTTTCATATAAAAGAATTGGTTCAATTCAATTAGATGTCAATAATAAAAATGAAGATAAAATAGATTCAACAAAATCTTATAGTTTAACTAGTTATAACATCGGTTTTGGAGCTTATTCTCCTGAGTATACTTTCTTCTTAGATACTGGTTATAATGAAGACGGAAGTAAAACGACTGGAAAATATGGAAAAGGTATCTCCAAAGATGATGTTTTAAAAAATATAAATGGTTCAATTGAAACACTAAAAAATTTAAATAGTGATTTCTATTCTCTTCAAGAAGTAGATGTAGATGCTGATAGATCTTATCATATCAAGCAAAAAGATATGATTGAAAATGCACTTGATTCATATAATTCAACATTTGCTATCAATTTTGATTCAGCTTATTTATTTTATCCTTTAAACGATCCTCACGGAAAATCAAAAGCTGGTCTTTCTACATTATCAAAATATAAAATCGAATCTTCAAATCGAGTCGAATATACGATTTCTACTGGTTTTTCAAAATTCTTTGATTTGGATAGATGCTTTGTTGTCAATAAAATATCTCTATCAAACGATAAACAATTAATATTAATCAATTCACATATGTCAGCATATGATGAAGGTGGAAAAATAAGAAACAAACAAATTGAAGAACTTCATTCTTATATGAACGAAGAAGTTAATAAAGGTAACTATGTTATTGCAAGCGGTGATTTCAATCATGACTTACTTACTAATAACCCACTATATCCTCAATACGATACAACAAACTTCGCATATAAAGATATGACAAATCAACCTCGACCTGATTGGGTTAATTTCATGTTTGATGAAAATAAAACCTCACCTTTTGATGATAATTTCCAAGTTATAGCTAGCAATAATGAACCATCCTGCCGTGATTGCGATATAACATGGACACGGGGTGAAACCTTTGTTTCAACTGTTGATGGTTTCATTGTTTCTAATAATATCAAAGTTGAAGATGTTACAACTACAAAGGTTGGAGAAACAGGATTCAGCTTTTCCGATCACCAACCTACAACCTTAAAATTCAGTTTTAAATCATAAAAATTAGAATCTCAGATAAAAAGTACAATACGTTTTAATCGTATTGTATTTTTTAAATAAAAAACCACTAATTTAAACAAAACGCCTAATTTTAAGGCATCAAGTAAAACAAGTGGTCAATAAAACAATACTTTTTAATAATTTATTTTATATGAATGTTTTTATCTTTTAAAACACTCATTACTTCATCATATGGCAATGGTTTACTGAAATAATAACCTTGAACTCTTTCACAACCAATATCATTCAAAAAATCAAAATGTTCTTTTGTTTCAACACCTTCAGTCAAAGTTCTTATATTCAATTGTTTTGCCATATTGACAATATTGGAAACAATAATTTTAGATTTTTCATCGAAAGATCTTAAAAATCCCATATCAATTTTAATTTCATCAAGACTGAAATTTTTCAAGGCGTTTAAGGAAGAATAACCAGAACCAAAATCATCCATCCAAACTTCATATCCTGCATTTCTAAATTGTTCAGTTGCTCGATTGATTACTTCAGGGCTATTGATTGCAATTGTTTCGGTAATTTCAACACATAAATATTTGCGTTCAATGTTAAATTCACGAACACAATTTTCTGCTTCCTCAAATGGTTGACAAGTTAAGAAATCCGCTCTTGATAAATTAAATGAAATCGGTACAACCTTATTTCCTTTATCAAGTTCACTACGAATCAATTTACCGATTGATTTGATAATGAAAGAATCTAATTTATAAATTAAATTATTTTTTTCTAAAACAGGTATGATTTCAATTGGAGATAAAAAACCATATGTTGGATCAACCCATCTAG
>CAVEQA010000134.1:0-2130 GCA_963617725.1 Paludibacteraceae bacterium | reverse complement strand
ATTTAAGACAATCTTCAAAATAATCGTGATATTTATATATTGGTACTATGATAGAAATTTTAATATTATTCAGTTCTTGCATAACGCATATATTATAAGAAAAATTTAAAGAAAATGATATCAAGAATACCAATTCATCATTCTCAATATTTGAATCAAATCAAGCTTTTATCTCTCCAAGCTTGTAGATTATCTAAGATATCGGCGATAACAAAGCCGACATAGGAATGACTTAGATGCATTTTTTCTCCGATTTCTCTATAAGTAAATCCATATCTGAATAGTTCGAATATTTGTTTTTCTTGGTCGGTCAAATATGTCGAAAACTTCTCTATATCAATTTTCAGTTTGATATCCTCAGACATACTATCTCTTAATGCCATTGAATCCATCATCAGTTGATTCATGGAAACATCCCTGACTCTTATTCCGAAATATTTGATCTCTGTCTCAATTATTTGAGCGCGTTTAGATGCATAATGCATCAAACTCAATCTTAACATTCTTTTTGATAAATGTTCAAAACATCCTTTTGAAGGATCATAGATCTGAACAGCTTTTCTGATGACATTATAAAGATATATCACAACTTCGTTGTAATCCTCATCACGATGTAATTTGACATATTGAGAAGCAGTTCCATTAATTAGACAAGAATATCTTAGCAATATCTCATCCAAAAAGACATTGTCAACTTTAGCTTTTATAGCTAAATCATCAAGTGAAAACTGAAGAAAGTCATAACTCACTTTCTTCAATCCGATTCCATCATTTTCTTTTTGTTGAAATGTCAGAGCATTCATGAGGTCAATCATTTCAACTGAAAGACTACACGCATAAAAACACTTTGCAATCATAATAATTTTCCTTTTACCCTTTTAACCTGATTTACTTCTTCGACTTTCTTCTATTTGAATTTATTTGCGATAAGAATACTGCTGTAGCAATTGATGCATTCAAAGCTTTCACTTGGCCAGGAAGTGGTATTGAAGCAACAAAATCGGAATTTTCTTTTACCAATTTAGAAACTCCAAATCCTTCGCTTCCGACAACTAAGCAAATCTTTCCTGAATAATCGATTTCATCGTATAAGTCTTTTCCTTCACCAGCGCTGGCTACAATCCAATAACCTTCTTTTTTTAAGCGTTGAATCGTTTGAGAGAGATTAGTAACTTGAACTATCGGAATGATTTCTTCACCACCTGTTGCAATTTTAGAAACTGTTCCAGTGACAGGAACCTGTCTATTCTTTCCGATGATAATACCATCGACTTTAAAGGCAGTTGATGAACGAATGATAGAACCAAAATTGACAGGATCAGAAATACCATCTAACATGATGAGAGTTGAATCTCCTTGTTTAGGTATGGATTCTAATAAATCATCCAATGGAGTATAAATGAAATCAGGCATTGATGCTGCAACTCCTTGATGATTGAGTTCACCTGTTATTTTATCTAGATATTGTTTTGATACCATCTTAACAGCGTAACTTTTTTGTCTACATAAAGACAAAATATCTTGATCAGGATGATCTTGATTCAAAAATACATGAATAGGTTTTCTTTTACCTAGAAGAACATTTTTAACTGGAATTTTACCAAAAACAATATTTTGTGCCATATTTTACCTCTAACGATATGTTTAAAATATACTATTAAATTGTTTTAGTGTAAAGAAAAGATTTAAGAATGATACTATAATGAAACAAAAGAGGGAAAATATGTAAAAATTACATATTTATATTTTTTGATTTTCGTGTTTCCTAAGCATAAAAGAGTTTGTTAAGGTATAATATATAAATATGAAATATACACAACTAAACACGATAACTTGCTATTCATTTTCTAAAAGCATCATAAAACCGGAGACATTTTGTTCAAAAGCAAAAGAATTAGGATATTCATCCTTAGGTATTGCTGATGACAATATCTATTGTTATCCTTCTTTTGCAAAAGAATGCGCTAAAAATGATTTAAAACCAGTGTTTGGTTACCGAATTAAAATCAGTTCACCCCAAACCCATCCTTTAGATGCAGTTTTATATATCAAAAATGAAGAAGGATATTTAAATCTCTTAAAGATAATAAAAAATAAGAAAAATATCTATGGCTTAGATGATTTCACAAG
>CAVEQA010000133.1:0-2150 GCA_963617725.1 Paludibacteraceae bacterium | reverse complement strand
GCGACAATACCCTTTGGGGAAGATAGCTTGCTGCCGCTTTTTTAATTGTTTGAAAACAGGAGATTAGCATGTTTAATTTAGGCAATAATTATGATGTGATCGTAGTTGGTGGGGGTCATGCTGGTGTAGAAGCTGCCCATGCTGCATCTGTTTTAGGTTTAAAAACCCTTCTTTTATGTTTGAATTTTAATATGGTTTCTAATCTTGCATGTAATCCTACTATTGGTGGTTCTGCAAAAGGCATTGTCGTTAGAGAAATTGATGCTTTAGGCGGAATTATGGGAAAGATGGCAGATTTGCCTGGTTCAATTTTGCAAATGAAAGTTTTGAATACATCTAAAGGTCCTGGAGTTAGATGCTTTCGTGCGCAAGAAGACAAAATCGGTTATCCAAAAAACGTTCAAAACTATTTAAAAGACATTAAAAATTTAGATATTTCTGAACATGAGGTAACTGACCTAGATATTAAAGATAATAAGATTTTTGGAGTTATTTTAGATACTAATGAATACATCAGCGCTAAAGCTGTCATTTTAGCTACTGGCACTCATATGGAGTCTATCACTCTTAGAGGACATAAAAAGAAAATAGAAGGTCCAGATGGAGAGAAATCAACACATGGATTAAGTGGTTGTCTTTCTAAAAATGGTTTAAAATTATTGAGATTAAAAACAGGAACGCCACCAAGAATTAAACCATCTAGTATCGATTTCACTAATCTACAAGAAGAATTGGGTGATGATGGTCAAAACGCTTTTTCTTATGATACTACTGAATTTTTACAACAAAAAGATATGATCAAATGTCATTTGACATATACTACTGAGAAAACTCATCAAATTATTAGAGAACATTTACAAGATTCAGCAATGTATGGGGGAATTGTAAAAGGCGTTGGCCCTAGATATTGTCCAAGCATCGAAGATAAAATTGTCAGGTTCGCAAATAAACCACGTCATCAACTCTTTTTAGAACCTGAATCAATTCATTTTGATAGTATTTATGTTCAAGGTTTTTCAACTTCTATGCCTGAAGAAGTTCAAATCGAAATGGTTCATTCTTTACCTGGTTTGGAAAATGCTGAATTTTTAAAATATGCCTATGCTATCGAATATGATGCTGTTGAACCATCTCAATTAGATCATACATTAAAAGTAAAAACTATTGATGGTCTTTATATTTGTGGACAAATAGCTGGTACTTCTGGTTATGAAGAGGCAGCTGCTTTAGGTTTGATAGCTGGTATTAATGCTTCTCTTGCTATTTTAAATAAGAAGCCATTAATTTTAAATAGAGATGAAGCATATATTGGTATAATGATTGATGACTTAGTAACAAAAGGAACTAATGAACCATACAGATTATTATCAAGTAGAAGTGAGTATCGTTTGTTAACTAGAAACGATAATGCTGATGTTAGACTTATTTCTAAAGGTCATGATATCGGACTAGTTAATGATGAAAGATACAATCGAATAAAAAAAGAAAACGATGCTGTTTTATCTTGCATTTCTTTATTAGAAGAACATCAAATAGGAACACAAAATAGTATACGTGTCTACATAAAAAGCTTAGGATTTCCAGAGCCAAGCGGCAACGAAAATCTTAAACAAACTATGAAAAGACAAAATGTATCATATGATGCTTTAAGGAAATGTGTTGACTATTTACCTGAATTATCAAAAGATCAAACTTTTAAACTTGAAACTACCATTAAATATGAAGGTTATATTAAACAAGAACTTAAAGAATGTGAAAAAAGAAAGCAATTCGAAAGCCTTGAATTAGATGAAAACATCGATTATTTGCATATAGATGGTTTATCTTTGGAAGCTAGAGAAAAGTTGAACCTCTTCAAACCTAAAAATTTAGGAGAAGCTAGCAGAATTACTAACGTACATCCTGCAGATATTGATTGCTTATCCTTTTATGTTCGTCATAAATATAAAAAGGAAAAAAGAGATTAAGAAAAACTAGAGCTAATGCTCTAGTTTTTTTTAGAAATAAAGTTAGAAATAGTTGTATTTAAATCAAGAATATTATCAACTTTTAGAATGTATGATTCTTTTCCGATTTGATTTGACGAAGTTGAACTTATTATGTTATTTCCGATTACATCATAATAACTCATTCCAGCACAATCTAAATAG
>CAVEQA010000132.1:0-2208 GCA_963617725.1 Paludibacteraceae bacterium | reverse complement strand
TAATTGAAATAATAGATTTGCGTCTTCTTTACTGATTGGTAAAAATCCTAATTCATCAATGATAAGTAGTTTATACTTACAATATTGTTTCAATCGTTTATCCAATCTATTTTCATAATAAGCTTTATTTAGTTCGGATAGTAATTTTGAACATGATACAAAATATGTTGATACTCTATTACTAGCTGCTTCTATTCCAATACAGGTAGATAACATTGTTTTTCCAGTTCCTGGTAATCCTTGGAAGATTATATTTTCTTTATTTTCTATGAATCTCAAAGTAATGAGATCCATGATCTTTGATTTACTTAATCCAGGTTGGAAATCAAAATCAAATTCTTCAATTCGCTTTTTGTATGGAAAATTAGATATATTCACATTGATTTCTTTCGCACGCTTATCTCTAAATTCGATTTCTTCTTTGAACATATAATTTAAAAATGGAATCAACTGTGAATTATCAAATATATTTTTATCTAGATTCTTGCTTAGTTCTCCTTTTATTTTCAATAAGCCTAATGTTTCTAGATTCGCATTTAATTCGTTGTATTCTTCAATCATTTTCTTTGTGCTCCTTTATCTTTTCTAAGATCATTTCACAATTAATTTCAATCAACGATATTCTTTCATCTAGATCATATAATTCTTCATAAACGTTTGTAATTGGACCATCATCTATCAATATTTGATTTTTATGCAATTGGTTTATTTCTTCTACCATCATTGATATCTGCTCCATCAACCTTTTAGATTCATCTACTTTATCACTCACATATTGCACGGCATCATTTCCAATTAGCCATTCGCCATTTCCCACACACCACATATTCTTATTCATGAGAACGTTCCTTTCTGTTCAAAAGTATGTCTAACTTTTCTAATCTTTGTGTAGCCATAGCTTCGATTTGTTTTTCTGAATATTTTGGATAATTAGAACGAATGATTTCTTTTACATCTGACTTATTGTAAATGAAGTTATATGCTTCCTTTTCTAGTGTGTGCTTACGAACCAATTCACCGTTATAATAAATAAGAAGTTGATCATCTTCGATTTGTATTTCTACAAATTTCCCGAGATATTCAACTGGCACGGAGTATTTATTGTTATTTACGTTAATCATTGATTCACTTGATACTTTACGAACTTGGCGGGACGTCGAGTAATCAAATTGATTCAAGTTAACTTTCGTTAAATACTCCTTTTCTTTTTCTTCAAACAATACTGCAGGATATTGCCCGGTAGCTTGTGACTTTTCACAATTATTCAATCTGAAATTTAGATCATTAACGATCTTTATTAATTCATCTAAACTATCAAATTCTTCATTGTATACTTTTAAACGATCCATAATCTTGGCAACGTTTTCTACGATTCCTTTAGTACAGGGTCTATAAGGTTTACAAGCAATTGGAGTGAACATCATATTCTTAGAAAATTCTAAAAATTTAGGATTAAATGTCACTTTATTTGTATTGATATCATGTTCATCTACAACGGTCTTCATGTTATCAAACCAAATCTCTTCTGGCACTCCACCAATATATTCAAAACAATTCACCAAGCATCTAAACAGTGTTGGTTGTGTTCGATTGATTGTAAGTTCGATATACTTGAACTTTGAATAGGACAATACAAACAGAAAAATATTGATTGTATATTTTTCACCACTTTTAGAAACAAGAGTAAACGATTCTTTCCAATCGACTTGTCCTTGTAATCCTGGAGTCGTTTCTACACGGATCGTGGCTTTTTTGGAATAGTCTTCTTTTTTCTCTTTTACATACTTTGTCACAAGCGATAAGGAACCTGTATATCCTTTTTCTACTATCAAATTAAAAATCGAAGTAGCGCTGCATTGATACGTTTCAACTTTGTAATCAATGATATCTTTATATGGTTCCAATTTAGATACCCCTTTGAATTCTCTAGGTTTGCGCGCCGTTATTCCCAATACAATTTTTCTGGCTGTGGGCCAACTGACTCCTTGCGTTCTTGCGAGTTGAGAAATATTCACTTTCATACTTTTAACATACACCTCCTTCCTTTTCTTATCGTTTTCTGAATTAATTGTCATTTCTTTTACCTCCTTTAATGACTTTTTTATTGTAGGCAAAAGAAAAACTTGAAGTAAAACTTTAAACGTTATAATTCCGTTTTTTCGAAACTATCGTTTCCGTTTTTTCTTCAAGTTAAGATTACTATTTACA
>CAVEQA010000131.1:0-2292 GCA_963617725.1 Paludibacteraceae bacterium | reverse complement strand
TATTCTTCTATCGAAGAAACAAAAGAAGGAATTTTAGCCCCAAAAGAAAATATCGAATTGAATTTTGTCTATAAAGATGATGATTTTTGCATCATTGATAAACCCCGTGGTATGGTAGTTCATCCCTCTCCTGGTCATTATGATGATACTTTAGTCAATTATTTGTTCAATCAAAATTTTAATTTTGATTTTTCAAATGATGATGGCGAAAATATACGTCCTGGTATCGTTCATAGAATTGACAAAGATACCCAAGGTTTACTAGCTGTTGCCTTAAATGAAGAGACTCAATCTCTTCTTCAACAAGAGATAAGAGATAGGGAATTCCACCGTTCTTATTTAGCTTTGGTGTACGGTGATGTTCCTGATAAAAAATTCAGAATTGAAGCTCCGCTAACTAAACCTAATCATTCGTGTAGAAAAGCTAAAGTTGATATTTATAACGGAAGAGATGCTATTACTCATTGTGTAAAGCTATCTTCTACTGGAAAGGTCTCTTTGCTTAAATGCACTCTTGAAACCGGAAGAACTCATCAAATAAGAGCTCATTTAGCCTATATCGGATATCCTCTTGTTGGTGATCCTTTATATGGAAAAATTCAAGATGATAATATCTGTAAAGAAGGTCAACTTTTAACAGCTTATTCACTTTCTTTGATTCATCCTACAACTATGAAAAGAATGACTTTCTATACTCCAATTGATGACTATTTTAAAAAGGTATTAAAACATTTTTATAAATGAAAATATTATTTTTAAGACATGCAGAACCTGATTATGTTCACGATTCAATAACTCCTAAAGGGGAGATTGAAGCTAAATTTCTAGCCGAACTTTTAAAGAAAGAATATCCAGAAATAAAAGGTATTTATTGTTCTCCATTAGGAAGAGCTAAAAAGACATGTTCTTATACTGAAGATATTTTTGATAAGAAAGCCGTTATTCTTCCTTGGCTTAGAGAATTTGATGCTTCAATAAATAGGCCGGATGATGATTTAAAGCAACATGTAGCTTGGGATTGGTTACCTGAGGATATGGACAAACATCAAATTCTTTACACATCTAATTTTATGGAAGATCCTATTTTAAAGAATAGTGATTTTAAATCTAAATTTGAATCCGTAATCAGTGGATTTGATGAGATATTGAAGAGTCATGGATATGAAAGAAATGGATCATATTATAAGGTAAATGAAGAAAATCACGAAGTCATCGCTATATTTTCTCATTTTGGTGTTTCAACAGTTATGATATCTCACCTTATGAATTCTTCACCATATCCTATGTGGATCCATTCAGTTGCACTACCTTCTTCTTTGACAGAATTTATCTCTGAAGAAAGAAGACAAGGGAAAGCTTTGTTCAGAATGAATAGATTCTCAAGTTATTCTCATTTGGAAATAAATGATGAAAAACCAAGTTTTGCAGCTAGATTTTGTGAAACTTATTCTGATGATACAAGACATGATTAAAAAAATAGCGATTCTAGTGATATTTATCAGTTAGAATCGCTATTTTTGTTTTCGGAATTTAGTATTTCAATTTTAGAAACGTTCGATAGTTTTGGTGGATAGACCAGATCTATTTTTCCATCATATGAGACTTTGAGTTTATCTCCATCTTTGACATTGGAAAAATCGACTTCTTGACCAGAACGATATATTTTAGTATAAGGTGCTAATTCAAAGGTATAAAAATAATCTTCGGTTTCAGTGTCATTGACGGTGATTCCCATCAAAGAATTTATATTTGAATAAACGCCAGTTAAAATATATTCGTTATTCTTTTGAATTTCTATCGATTTTAAATCATCTTGTGAACCTTCGTTTTTAAATTTGCTCACAAGAGATAGGGCTGCAAAAAGCATTTTTGATTCCATGTGTTAGTCCCCTTCTTAATTATTATAATCTATATTTTTAAAATGAAAAAGGTGTTAATTGCGATAATTTCTAAAATGTTTTTTTACATATTTATCCAAGACTTCTTGCGGATATTTTTTCTTTAAAATCCCATATACCTTATCGACTTCGCTTCCAGCTCCTTTTGGAATCGTCATATTTAATTCATTTTCCATTTTTTTCCATTGAGTTAAGAAAATATACCTTGAAATAACACTACTACAAGCTACACTCGGATAGTAACTTTCACCTTTGGTTCTAAAATATAATGGATTATCAATCAATTCTTCACCGACATATTTTTTATATAAATCTTCTTTTTCAAATTGGTCGATATAGACGATTGTATTTGATGGAATGTTGTATTTTTCAATTAAACTCTTATGTGCTAAGT
>CAVEQA010000130.1:1906-2386 GCA_963617725.1 Paludibacteraceae bacterium | reverse complement strand
GTAGTTGGAGATATCATAAAGTTCTCTTCTGGTGATATGATACCAGCAGAAATCAGGCTTTTAGATGCCAAAGATTTATACATCCTTCAATCATCACTCACTGGAGAAAGTGAACCAGTTGAAAAAAAGCCAAAAAATTTAAATAAAAATTTAGAAAATATGAATCCATTCGATTTGGATAATATTTTGTTCTATGGCTCAAGTGTCGTTTCTGGAAAGGGAACAGGTGTCATTTTCTCTATCGGCTCTAACACTATTTTTGGTCAATTGAATGATAAAGTTATTCAAAAAAAAGAAAATGTAACCTTTCAAAAAAGTATAAATTCCATCACTAAATTATTATTAATTTTAATAGCTATCATTGTTCCTTTTATATTTTTAGTCGATGGATTTGACATTCATATCCAAAGCAGTGGATTTGTAATCGGCGATTATTATTTACCATCATCATGGATCAACGCATTTATATTTTCAATTTCA
>CAVEQA010000130.1:0-1865 GCA_963617725.1 Paludibacteraceae bacterium | reverse complement strand
TTTCAGTAGCAGTCAGTTTGATTCCATCATTATTACCGATGCAAGTGACATCTAATCTTGCAAAAGGGGCTTTAAAAATGTCAAAGAAAAAAGTCATTGTTAAAGATATCAACACAATTTTCAACTTAGGATGTATGGATGTATTATGTACTGATAAAACAGGAACTCTAACTGAGAATTCATCTTCTTTAAGCATGTATTTTGATATCAACCTCAATACTTCTATTAAGCTATTAAGACTTGCATTGTTAAACTCTTATTATCAAAGTGGTATCAAATCAATCATCGATAATTCAATACTAGCATATAGTAAAAATAATCATGCCATCAAAGATGTCTTAAATGAAGGTATAACCTCACTAGATGAGATTCCTTTTGATTTTGAAAGAAAAAGATTATCAGTTCTATTAAAAGATAAAAACGATAAAAAATTCATGATAACAAAAGGAGCTGTCGATAAAATGTTGGAGATTATCTCCTATGTAAAAATCGATGGTGAAATAAGAAGAATCACAGAAGAAGATATCATCAAAATCAAAAAGATCGCTGATGAAGAATCAAAAAGAGGAAGAAGGACAATCATTTTAGCAACAAAAGATACAGAGCTAAATCAGATAACCATAAATGATGAAAATAATATGGTATTCATCGGCTTCCTTTCATTTGAAGATACACCTAAAAAAGGAGCTAAACAAGCAATAGAATCTCTTAAAGAATACGGAGTAACAACAAAAATACTCACTGGTGATTCTCTAGCTTCTTCATTAGCAGTTTGTAAAACAATAGGTTTAAATAATGTAAATTCAATTTCTGGTTATGAATTAACAAAAATGAATGAGGATGAATTAAAAAAAGCAGTAGAAACACATAATCTCTTTGTCAAATTAACACCGAACGATAAACAAAGAATAGTTGAAGCATTAAAAGAAAATAATCACACAGTTGGATTCATGGGTGATGGTATAAATGATGCAGGTGCATTGAAAGAATCTAACGTAGGAATTTCATTTAAAGATGCAACCGATATCGCTAAAAATGCAGCTGATATCATCATGCTTGAGAATGACCTTTCCATTTTAAAAGACGGAATTATCGAAGGAAGAAAATCCTATATCAACATGATGAAATATGTGAAATGCCAAACATCATCTAATTTTGGAAATATGATATCTCAATCAATCGGTGCAATTTGGATACCATTTTCACCACTTAAACCGATACATATCATCTTATTAGATATCATATCTGATGTATCATGTTCCTTGATTCCATTTGATAATATTGATGAAAAAGATATTCAAAAACCATTGAACTTTTCATTATCAGAAATCAAAAACTTCATGTTTATATTTGGACCTTTATCAACATTATTAGATATGACAACATTTGCAATTTTATTGTATTTCATCTGTCCGATGATGTTAAAGACAAATGGTATTGAATATACAAGTTATCAGTCGTTAATCCAAGAAGGAAAATTACTATTTATTTCCATCTTCCAAACCGGGTTTTTCATCGAATCATTGATAACACAAAATGTAGTATTTTCATTCTTAAGAACTGATAAAATTCCTTTCATACAATCAAGACCATCTATTACATTAACGCTTGGAATTATCGTCTCTTGTTTGATAGGATTCTTCATTGTCTACGTACCAAATGTAAACACATTCTTTGAATTAACATCAATAACTCCGATATACATCTTAATATTACTTGGATTAGTTGTTTTATATGGAATTATTACAATATTTGCAAAGAAATTATATATTAAAAAATATAAAAAACTACTGTAAATAAGCAAAATTTTAACACTAATATTCGATAATTTGTAAATGACTTAAAGTTAGATTGATTATTTTTAT
>CAVEQA010000129.1:0-2477 GCA_963617725.1 Paludibacteraceae bacterium | reverse complement strand
CACCAATACCGTTTACAGGGCATCCCATACATGCGATTTTTATCTTTTTGAAAACATAATCTAAATGATCTTGGATTTCTCTTGATATCGGTTTTAAATCGATTTGGGTTCTTCCGCAACTTGGACAAACGACTAATTCTGGTAAATCAGTTCTTCTTTTTGAAAGAGAAAGCAAGGTTTTGATCGCTCTTAGTTCTTCTTTTCTTTCATCAGCAAGAGATACACGAATAGTATCTCCAATGCCTTCTTTTAAAAGAGGAAATAAAGAAACTGCTGATTTGATAGCTCCTTCAATTCCAAAACCGGATTCTGTAAGTCCGATATGTAGAGGATACGGATATTTATCATAAGCTCTTTTATAGATATCATATAAATTATCTGGATTGCTTGTCTTTAAAGAGAGAACGATATGATCGAAGTTTTCACTTTTGAAAATATTCAAAGTATCATCCATTGCAAAAAGGAAATCTTCAATTTGATCTTTTCCCTTTCCACGATATTTATTCAAAGAACCAGAATTGACACCTATTCTAAGTGGTATATTCTTTTCTTTTGCTTTTGAAATGACTTGTCTTAAATTCTCTTCAGTTTGAATGTTTCCTGGATTGATTCTAACTTTATCAGCTCCATAATCCATCGCTTTAAGTGCAAATCTATAATCAAAATGAATATCTGCAATCAAAGGAATATTTGTATTCTCTTTGATTTTCTTAAATGCTTCAGCATCAGCAAAATCTAAAACAGAGAATCTCATCATATCAAGACCCATTTTTTCTAAATCATTTGTCAAGTTGATATTATATTCAACATTGTCAGTCTTTCTATCTGACATAGTCTGAATGAGAATCGGAGAATTATCTCCTATTATTTTTTTACCAATATTAAACGATATTCTTTCCATTTTTTTGTCCTCTATAAAATTATACTTCAAAATAGGTAATATTTTAAAAATTATGTCATTTAAAATTTATAGAAGACAAATATATGCTTTTTTCTTTTTTATGTATTAATTTAAAGGAAGATTGAAGTCTTTTTTTATAAAATTAAACCATTGATTGAAGAAAAAATAATTCTAAAAACAAGAAATTTGAAGAAATCAAGCTAAATAAGACTTAAAAAACTTGAAAATGATTTTCATGAAATATATAATTAATAAGTTGCTTTAAGCTATTACTGGAGGTTTTATAATATGGCTGAAAAACGTGCTAACATCACTCTTCGTTGCACAGTCTGCAAGAGCGAAAATTACATGACTGAAAAGAACAAGAGATTACATCCAACTAAGTTCTCTTGCAAGAAATATTGCCCAAAGTGCAATAAAGAAACTCTTCACGAAGAGAAGAAATAAATTTTATTTCTAATAACAAGGAGAAAATAACATGGCTGACATTATTGATGCCGGTGAACTCACACCTGGAAAAGTTTTCCTTTATAAAGGAGCTCTTCTTTCTGTTGTTGATATTGAACACAACAAAACAGCAATGGCTAAGATGAAACATAAGATCAAAGCTAAAGATCTTCGTTCTGGTGCTATTACTGAAATGATGCTTTTTGGTGGTGATAAAGTTGAAGTTGCTTTCTTAGATAAGAAAAATATGCAACTTTCTTATGTCGATACAGAAGCTGATGGATTCGCTCATTTCATGGATGTTGAAACTTATGAATTCGTCGAACTTCCAAAATCAAGAATTAAATGGGAATTACAATTCTTATCTGAAAACAGTGAAGTTATCATCACTTATTTCGGTCAAGAAATTATCGGTATCCAACTCCCAGCTAAAGTTGTCTTAGAAATCGTTGAAACTGATGATAATGCAACTGCAGGTGATACTATTAACCAAGCAAAGAAAGATGCTATTCTTTCTACTGGTTTCAAAATCAAAGTTCCTATGTTCATCAAGAATCATACGATGATCAATGTTCGTACTGATACCGGTGAATACGATTCTAGAGCTAACTAGTTTTTGATTATTAGACCGGAACATACCGGTCTTTTTTTAAAAAAAGGAGAACCTATGAGTTTTACAATTAATACTATTCTTTTTGTTTTTCTTTTAATTATTTGCTTAATTGGTGGAGCTATCGGTGGATTTTTCCTCGCAAGATATGTTGTCAAAAAAGAATTAAAAGACCATCCTTTAATCTCTGAAGCTCAAATCAAAGCAATGTATCGTTCTATGGGTAGAACCCCTTCTCAAGCTCAAGTAAATCAAACCATGAGAGCTATCAATGAAGCTAGTAACCCATCTAATAATAAAAAGAAAAAGTAATTGAATTGACCAGGTTAATAACCTGGTTTTTATTTTTGAATATAATGTTACCTTAAAAAGATTAAAAGTAACAAATTTAAAAATTTTGTAACATTTTTGTTGACATCCATTACATTAGTGTGTAAACTATAGTCGTAACAAAGATACAAAATACATTGATTTGTTACAAGGAGGATAACATTATGAAAAACATAATTAAAATCTTAG
>CAVEQA010000128.1:0-2517 GCA_963617725.1 Paludibacteraceae bacterium | reverse complement strand
GAGATTAGGGTTTCGAATTTCTCGGCCATCATGGATTCGATTGTGTAGGCCAAGAGCTTGCAATTCTCATCTTTCTTGAAAGACAATCCATACTCGTATTCGATCGGATAGGGAGTCACGACATCGCCAATGCCGATATCGATTCCAAATCTTTTCCTGATATTGAAGAAACGTGCGTCGATCTTAACGGTCTTGCCACCGTATTTTGTTTCAGCCGTTATATCATCGACCGAGATTATTTCAAAGCTGATATTGTCTTCATTGCTGTCAAGGCAAATCTCGGTAAAGATTCTTTTCAGCTCCTCTGCAGACAATTCATTTCCTATGAATTTAAAATCGATGTCCATCGTACTCCTAGTCTTGACGCCGACGATGCTTTGGAGGTAAAAGCCTCCTTTAATGACGAAAGATTTTCGATATTTGCTCTTGGATAGCCTCAGCAAGACCTCAGCAAAGAAAAAGATATCCCATGCACTTTGGACGTCTATGCCTTTCGACTTTGCAAGTTTTGCGACTTCCGCTTTTGCTTTTCCTATTTCCATCCTATCACCTCAAACACGTTGCTGACTTCTTCATAGACACCAAGTTTCCTTGCGTATTCGTATAGTTTCTTGAAATCGAGATATTTGTTCTTATATTCATTGATGGCGTAGATTCTGTCTTCATAATCATAATAATCTGGCCTGATGAACAGATCGCATACGCACCTTTCTTTGTCATAGCATCTGACAGGGTTCCCGAAAGGGGTATTTATCTCGACAATTCCAAGACTGAAAGTATCTTTTCTTGAATATTTAACGTTATATCCATCAAGAGAAGGAACACAGGTGCCATATGGAATCGTAAACTCCCTTATCGGCGATTGTTTGTTTGATAAGCAGTTTAGAAATAATGCCGTCTCTCCAGAATAGACAATCCTGCTATATTTTATCGAATTAACCGATTAGGCTTTTTTTCTACATTAACTAATACTTGTCGGAACACTTTAGCGCAAAGATAACTTTAGCGTTGCAGCACTTGCAGCAACGACTTTAATTTAAATTTGATCATGTTCATTTGTTGTCTTTATTCAATTTTACTAGTTGATTTGCCCTGGCAAATATTATATAATAATATTATATATGGGGAATTAACTATGATATATGATCATGAAACATTAAAACTTAAATTTAAAAACTATTCTAATATCAATCAAAAGATTAGCTTAGAAGTAAAAAAAGGAAACTTAATTAGAATAAAGAAAGAACTTTATACTGATTCTTTAGACTTAGATAAATATGTAATTGCAAATGTTGCCGTTGATCCTTCTTACATTTCATTTGAATATGCTTTGTCATATTATGGATTAATACCTGAATATGTATCCGTAATTACATCTGCTTGTTATAATAAGAAAAACTATAAAAAATTTGCAGCAAAAAATATAACATTTGAATATAGAAGCATTCCGAATGATGCTTATCCTTATGGCATAAAATTCTATACTGCAGAAAATAACATAAAATATAAAATGGCATCAAAAGAAAAAGCACTTTGTGATTGCTTATATTCAAAATATCCTGTTCGTTTTATTGAGGATTTGAAAATCTTATTATTTGAAGACTTAAGAATAGATGAAAATGAATTTTGGAAATTAGATTTTGGATTTATAAGAGAAATATGTGATAAATACCATTCTAATACAATAAAAACATTAGTTAAGTTTATAGAAGGAGACAAAAATGAGCACAATTGAAGATTTAATAAATTCTTATAATCCTAAAACTTTAAATGAGACAAAAATGATATTGAGGGAATTATTACAACAAATTGTTTTAATCGGTCTTAGTAAAGCTAATTTCTTTAAATACGCTAGTTTCTACGGTGGAACTGCCCTTAGAATATTTTATTCTTTAAACAGATATTCTGAAGATTTAGATTTTACATTAAATCAAAAAGATGAGACATTTTCTCTTGAGCCATTTACTAAAAAAATAAAAGAAGTTGCCGAAGGATATGGCATTCAATTAGATATAGAGACAAAGTCAAAAAAAGTCCTAACGCCAATTGAAAGTGCATTTGCAAAGCTTAATACTTATCAAACATTTATCGCTTTAAAATTAGATGATAGTCTAACAAAATTATTACATAAAGACGAAGCAATCAAAGTTAAGTTTGAAGTCGATTGTAATCCAGCATTAGGATTTACATGCGATTCTAAATGGCTTGATGTTCCTGAATTTGCAAATGTAAAGGTTCTTGATATTGAAAGTCTTTTTGCTGGAAAGATACATGCAATTCTATGTAGAAATTATAAAAACAATGTAAAAGGTAGAGATTATTATGATTTTCTCTTCTACATTAGAAAACGTGTTAAACCAAATTTAATATATTTAAAAAATAAATTAGTTGAGTCAGGAACGATAAACGAAAATGAGAATTTTGATATAGATACCCTTAAAATAATGATTAAAGAAAGATTCGAAAGTGTCAATTTTAATCAAGTAAAACAAGATGCAGAACGATTTGTTATTAATA
>CAVEQA010000127.1:0-2628 GCA_963617725.1 Paludibacteraceae bacterium | reverse complement strand
AAGCAAGTCTCAATGAAAGACTTGAAGGACGATGTTTGCCTTTCTAATGGAATTCTTTTTTGTAGCAATGAAAATTGTTCGTTAAGTGATAATTTATAGAATTCGTTCTTTGAATATGATGACTTATCTAAATGTTCACTAAATGATAAAAATATATATGCCATTTTCACTCACCCCTTTTATAGCCATGATGGTAATCCCAGTGGATTTTCTATTGTCTCTATTTCTTCATTTGCCCTTTCAATAAAGAAATCATCATAATCCCAACGTGCATCCTTTGGATTCTCGCCGAATCCTCTTTGACATACCTCATCAAAGAATAAAGACAATTCATCTAAAGTTTTTAAAATAAGACCCTCGTCGATTTTTAATACTGAAATAGCCGACTCACCATTTTCGTATTCATTTTTAGGATCATTAATCAATTCAGGATAATATTTTATAAGAGCGTTGTAAGCCTTCTCGGAATTATGTTTTAAAAAATTCCAAACCTTATATGCTTTGTTGTATGCATAGTAAAATTTATAATCGAAGAAAGATATAGAATCATTTTTATTTTGTTTTCCTTGAATAAAAGAATCAAATTCTTCCCTACTAAATTTCTTATTTTTATATCCATTCTCAGTAATCACGCGTAAAGCTAAAGCATCTATTTGCGACATCATTTGTTGGAAGAATTGGGCATATATCGTTTTGACGATGCAATTGTATTCATATTCCCTTGCCATCCCATGAAAAGTCGCGTTCATGCAAGCTTCGTCGTATTCCAACACGCCATCAGCCAATCCGCCTAGTCTTACATCATTTTCCACTTCTTTTGGTGTCTTGATGTTCTTAATCATTCTCGAATATTCATTTATCCATTGTTGTTTCAAGGAAATCGTCAAATCATAGAAACGATTACAGAAATATTCATTCCTATGCGTTTTTGTTGGAACATAATACACACTATTCCTATGTTCAATTTTATTATCTGGTATCTCAAAAAACTTTTTGTATCTCTTGGTATCAATTCTCGCTCTACCATTCTTCATTAGAATGCCATAATAAGCAAGAGTCGTACCGCTATCATCAAGCTTTGAGTAATCTTTCTTTATAGACTTGCTTTTTTTCTTCATGGTAGCCTCCCTAAACAAAAAGATGATAACAGCGATAAAGCCATTATCATCCCCAGTTAATCCAATAACCCTCTAGATTAATTGTATTTAGATACGGCAATACCACTCTTGAGAATTCTGCTCTTAACAATCAGTCTACCTCAGATATTTTTCAATATCTTTGGCTCTGACATCCCATATAGGTAAAGTTCTAAACAAACCCTTTAGAACCTGTCTTATGTATCGGTCTTTATTTTATCATTTTTTTATAATTTTGTAAATGAACGGCCGATACTATCTTTATTATATTTCAAGATGTTAATTCATAAAATGTACCATCAGTACAAAAAAGGAGGCTCATCGCAAAGCGACGAAATCCTCCAATTTCTTATTTAACATCAGAGCAAGATTCGCTAGATTCTCCAAAGTAGGAAGTTTTGTGCCTCTCATCCATTCATAAATCACCCTTGAGGATGCAAGTTCCAAATTGTTGGAGACTTGATCGATAGTGAAATTCGAATCAATGATTGCCTTTCTAATAAGAAAACCTGTCTGTCTTTTGTCTAATGTGGCTTTGTGATAATCTTTCATTTCATGTACCTCCTTTGAGCCTCCTCAAATTGGTACGTGATTACCACACTTTTATTTTAGCAAAATATTAAGTTTTTTAAAGATTCCTTAGATAAATTCTTTACTTTTCCGTTTCTTACCCATTACGAAGGTTTGAAGATGTTATTAAATTTTGTAGCTGCGTAATACCTAGGATCAGCGACAACTAGAGGATATACGAAGATTCAAAAATCACGTGCGCCAACTGTGGCACACAAAAAAGCGATGAAAACGAGTTTTCAAGCAGCAAAAAAGCCATAAGACAAGCCGAATCGTAGTGATTCAGCCATCCTATGGCTTATTGGTTGTGCCAATGTTGGCACAAATTTATAAAGATTTCTTTGTTCTTAGAACAATTTTGATTTCTTTTATAGGCATCAAATGATAGTTTTCTAAAAGAGATCTAAGTTTAGAATCCATTATTGAGGATGTTAAGATTAACCCTGCACAACGAAATAAGATAAGAGAAATATCAAGTGGCAGCTGCATGGATATGCATATTGCAGCAATAACAAACTTAGATGGATTATTTATTACATGATTCTTATATCTCTGGAATGTTCTATAAGATAAACATGATCTGTCATCTTGAAGGTTAGTTATCGACTTCAGCTGGAAGTTTCCTAACTTAATCAGATAGTTTAGGGCTTCCTTAAGCTGCATTGATTGCAGCTTAGAAGCAACGATTGAATAAACGAAAGCACGTTCTTCAATCTCTTCTAATGTTTTGCATTCTTTTCTTAGGATATGCAAATAATCCTCTGTCTTTTTTCTTAGTTCATAGTTACCTCCTTAAATTAATCTTTATTCAAATATTTATTCTCAGCTTCTTTAAAATGAGCATCAACTTCCTTGATGATTTCGTCCTTATCATTCAAGAAAGAAGAAAATTCATTATAGAGACTCAGATATATTGTTTTTT
>CAVEQA010000126.1:0-2695 GCA_963617725.1 Paludibacteraceae bacterium | reverse complement strand
GTAAGTGTCAATGACCCTTATAAACCATAAAAGAAAAGCCAAAATTTCAGTGATGAAGTTTTGGCTAATTTTTATTTTTAGATAATTCTTCTTCGACTTCCTTTGTTGCTTTTTTGATTTCTTCTTCAGTGAAACCCAACTTTTCTTTTAATGATTTAGACCACGGTAGATATGAAACAGCTACTCTTTCGTCTTTTAAATCTTCAATATTTTTTAAAAGATATGAGATGTATTTATCAGGTGATAAATCATTCATCTTTGCACTTTGAACAAGGCTTAAAAGAACACACATTGACTCAGCTCCTTTTACTGAAGTTGAAAACATTGATGATGTTCTTTTTAAGACTGCCTTACGAGCGGAGGTTTCTGAAATATTGTTATTTAAAGGAACGCCAGGATAATCAAGAAGTGTATAGTAATATTCTTTCTTTCCAAGGCCATAGTTTATTGCTTTATTTTTAGGGTCGTCATCATCGACATAGTATTTCTCGGCGGTCGCAAAATAATCATCGATAAGAGGCTTTAATTCGCTTCTACGACGCTTTAATAATTCTTCATCACTTAGATTATCTTTAGCTAGTTCTCGCTCTTTATCAAAGATGAGATTGCATTTGTTGAATAATTCTTCAACCTCTTTGTATTCTTTAGTATTAACTGCTTTGATTCCTAATGCTTTTAGATAATCGAATAGATATTTTCTTAAGTGGCTCCAACATAATTGATGAAGCTTTTGTCTGAAGTAAACTGGATATGAATCCGATACAATTACTCCAGCATAGTTTTCATCAAGTATTTTATTGAATTCCTCTTTTTCCCTACCTGATGAATACATGAAGTAAACACCTCTATTTTGCTCTCTTGGACCTGATGTCATACACCAGATTCTATTAGTCTTATTCTCATCATTAAGCGCGTACCAGACGGTTTCATCTAGCATCAACACATTTTGCTGTTCTATTTTCTTCTTATAGAAATTTACAAAGTCACTTAAAAGCTCACCTGTTTTGATGAGATATCTTGTGACAAGTTCTCTTGAAATAGGTGTTTCATTATAAGAGAAAAGAAGTGAAATTCTATTGGATGGGAGGTAAAGACCGCATGATAACATTGCAAGATATCCAGCTAATTCTGGGGTGCATGCAGAGGTTGAAAAACAATCGAGATTCTTAACTTTAGCTCTATATTTCTTACCACAAGAAAGGCATTCATAAACAGCGACGTAATACACTTCTTTTCTCATATGATTAGTTACTGGAGTGATTTTTTCGAATTTTTCAAAATTCAAAAACTTAAGATCGCCATTGCAATCTTCACACTTCATTTCATCGTTAAGACGTTCAATTTTTGTTTCTACACTTTCATAATTATTCTTATTCCAATTATGGAAATTTTCAGTTCCTTTTTTTCTTCCTCTTTTTTCAGGAGTTTGGTGATCTTTTGAAGGAGCAGATGTCGAGGGATCATCACTATTAGCTGCGGCAGAAAATAGGTTTTTAGCCTTAGCAGAAGCTTGACCAAAAAGTGCATTAATAGCTTTTGCTTCCATTACTTTAAGCTTTATAAGTTCTTTTTTTACGTTCTTGATAGTCTCCTTCTTTTCTTCAAGTTCTAGCTCTAATTTCTTATTGTCTTTTTCTAATTTGTTATTATCTGTTTTCAAGCTCTCATTATCTGTTTTCAAATTCTTATTATCTGATTCGAGCTTTGAAATCTTTTTATCGCTTTCTTTAACTTTGCTTAAAAGATCATCTACTTGTATAGATTTTGAATTATAAAGTGCATTAGAATTAATTAAATCATTAGAGATTTTTAAATTATTTTGCTTTAATTTTTCATTCTCATTTTCTAATTGCTTGATTCTTGCTAAAGCTATTTGGAGTGCTATTTCAGTGTCTTTTTTCATAGTAAAATTATAACATTTTTAGTGAAAATTTTCAATAAAAATACCGATTTCATCGGCATTTTTTAATAAATTTAAATATAGCATTCTTTAATAAAATTTTAAGAATGAATCATATTTGAATGAGCAGTCGGTTGTATCATAGATAAGCCATCTAATAGCCATTGAAACTGTCTTTTATCGATGATTAAACTGTTATTATCATTCTCATTTGGCCACTTAAATTTTCCTGTTACTAATCTCTTTTGATATAACCAAAAACCATCATAATCCATCTCTAATATTTTTATATTTCTTTTGTCTTTTCCACAAAAGATAAATAACCTATGAGCCATATCTTTTCTTTCGATGATACTGCTTGCTAATCCTAATAGTCCAGTAATTCCTTTTCGCATATCAGTAACACCAGCATAAACATAAATGTTTTCTATCTTCGATAAATCAATCATTGAAGAATACCTTTTTAAAATCATCTTTAGAAATCATAAATGTATTACCATGAACCGATAAAGAAATCATTTCTTTTTCATCTTTGTTAGTTTCTTTTTTATCATTCGCTTCTATAGCCTTTTGAACTGGAATCTCATAGAAACCATTATTGTTATTTTGAGATTCTAGTTGCTCTTTGTATCTAAGACCTTTTTGCCTTAAATAAGAAACATGATCATAATTTACCGGAAACACTTTTGTTGTTTCTTTGATCCCATAAATATAAGAATAATCGACTATCTTCTGCTGTTCTTCTGTAAGCTTTTTTACCATTGTATTTTCCTCCAAAATAAAGGTTATCAAAAA
>CAVEQA010000125.1:0-2846 GCA_963617725.1 Paludibacteraceae bacterium | reverse complement strand
ACTAATGATAATGCATTTTTAGAATTTTCACTTCCAAAAATCAATACTTCAAGTAAGGAATTTTCGTTGATAGTAGAATTGAATTCATCTACTGTGAAGCCGACTGAATTGGAAATTAAAGCTAAAGATTTATCTTTGATTTCAGAATCCAAATTTATGTGAGTATAAACTAAGTCGATGATATCATCATAATATTTAGGATGCGGTAATGATTTGAGTTTAGTTAAGAAGTTATTATAATGAGTTTTATCTTTAAAGATGACTTCAAAATTTTCGTTGATGATATTTGTAGCACTGAAAAATGATTCAAATGAAAAGTCAATAAGTTCAGTTTTTTCAATCTTAACAAATTTTAAATTATCTAAATTTGTAAATAATAATCCGTTCTTATATATCTTTTTCAATGCTGAATTTTTAGATATGGTGATAGTTTCAATATTCTTACAATCATAGATTGCGTTTCTTGAAATGATTTCAACTTTATCATCTAAGACAAAATTCTTTTTTTTATATGATTTTGGACATAAATATAAAGTTTTGTAATCGTGGGAATAGATAATACCATCTTTTGAATGATATTTTTTATTGTCTGAATTGATATTGATTCCTTTTCCTTCATAACCTGAGAAAGCTTCAAGTGAAAAGCTCTCAAGTGTAGATGGAAGATTTAAATCGAATGTGCACCCTGAGAATGCCTTGTTGCCGATGTATTGAACTCCTTCAGGAATGTTCAACTTTTTCAATGTTTTATAATCATCAAAAATTCCAAAGGCAGCATCAGAAATTTGATTGACATCACTTGGAATTGTGAATTCAGTTTCATCATTTTTGTAACAATATCTAATCAATTTATGTTTATCTTTTGAATAAAGATTACCATCGATTGATGTGAAATTTTGATTTGATTCAGCAACTTCAATTTTATTTAAACTTCCTATGTACATGAAGGTAGTTCCTGAGATATATTTGAGGGTTGATGGCAATTTAATACTTGATAAGTCATCGCATTTGTAGAAGGCATTTTCTCTGATTTCTTCTAGTCCTTCTGGTAATTTAATAGAATATAAAAATTCGTTATAACTGAAGCATTCTTCACCGATAACTTTTATTTTGCTATCTTTTTCAAAGGATACTTTTTCTAATTTTAAAGATTTAAAAGCTCCTTTGCCGATTTTTACAAGATTTTTATTTAAGATAAGTTCTCCAGATAAATTTGCTTCTTTAAAAACTTCTTTACCGATGATGGTTAATGATTCTGGGAAGGTTATTTCTTTTAGGTATGTGAGTCCGCTAAATGCTCTATCTCCGATTTTTGTGACTTGAGATCCTTCTTCAAAGGAGATTTTTGTCAAATCCATCATAACATCGGCGTAGTCATATTCTTCAACTGTACCGTCTTCATTGAGGATTTTTTGAACGAAAAAATCCGCTCCAATTTCGGTTACTGGATAGCTTTCGATTGTCTTAGGAATCACTAATTCTGAATCGAAGAGATGATTCACAAAATATGTTTCAAAATTGATGGATACAATTGTACAGGTGTTTTCTTTTTCGTTTATTGTGTAATAGAACTTGTCATCGTATTTTAAATCATAACCGGCATAGATTGTGATATCAGTTGAACTTTTGATATTTTTTTCGACTTGGAATTGAGTGACTCTATCAGTGGTTTCTTTATCGTAAAACCAACCGCTGAAAAATTTATTTTCTTCATTTGAATTGGTCGGAATTACCTTAGATAAATCACATGTTTTATTGTATAAAGGAAGCTTGATTTCTTCCTTGCCTTCATATGTTCCTCCGTTGAAATTCAAAGTGACATAGAATTGTTTTACTGTGTATTCAAATTCATAAGTTGAATTGAGGTATGTGACTTTAATTGTGTGTTTACCTTCAGTTTCTGTATCGCCACCTTCGATATTTACTCGGCTATCAAATCCTTTGATGGTAGTTATATTTCCATTATTATCTTTAATTTCAAAAGTTATGGAATCGAAATCTATGATTTCACCGACTCCATATACTTGATTAAAAGGATTGATTATTTCATAACCGGTTATTTTTTGATTTGATATTGATTGACTATTTGAATTCATTTTATTTTCACAAGAAGTTAAAGGTAAAAAAGAAAACGATAAAATAATAGTCATCAACTTTGTTAAATTCTTCATCTTATTGACCTCAAATATTCGAGGAATACATCGAGTAAATTGAATGTATTTCCTTTTACTAATTCAAATTGGTTACTATCTACTATTTCGATAGGAAGAGCTAAATAATATGTTTTATCGTTTTCTATTTCCTTTTTATTTCCAAGTAAGTATTCTTTCGGTGTTCCACTTGTTGAACTGGCTCCGCAAAGAAAGAATTTATCATTTGATAAAAAGGAAATATCTACATTTCTAACAGAAATTTTGTCATACAAATTGAAGAGTTTCTGGATATCATAACTTTCTCTTTTGTTTTTTGAAAAGTTATCATTAATAGTTATGTTATAGTCGATGATTTTTTTGAATTCACTTCCTTTGATATTGACATATTGCATTTCTAGCTTGTTATCGAAAATGCTATTCAATTCACTTTCGTAGATGGTTCCATCTAAGATTGGATATCTTAAAAAACTTTCATCGATGATGATCGTATCTAAAGATAGTTTGTTCTTGATTGAATAGGAGATGACTTTTAAGGTATTGATCAAATCATCTTCTGAAGATGTTGAATATCCCTTCAATTCTTCGATTGTATATTTATTATTTTTATAGTTGATTTGGATTTGATTGTTGTAATCGAAATCTTCTAATAATGTCGATATTGAAATTTCATCATTAGCATATTGAGCAATATTT
>CAVEQA010000124.1:0-2921 GCA_963617725.1 Paludibacteraceae bacterium | reverse complement strand
ACACCAACGATTACGAACTCACTAATGATGTGTGGTTTGATTCGGTTAAAGAATTAGCGAAACGTCACAACTTTGCTGAATCAAATAAAATATATAAACAAAATAAAGACTTATATAAAGGTCATGTCGGTGATGTTGCAGAAATGATTAGAGTTGCTATCGTTGGCTCTAAAATGTCACCAAATCTTCATAGCGTTTTACAAATTTTAAAAAAAGAAGAAGTTGATAGACGAATTAAACTTGCTATTGATTATTTAAAGTAAGGTTGCTTAAATAAATCAGTTGGCCCATTGGAGAAGCGGTTTAACTCATATCCCTCTCAAGGATACATTCAAGGGTTCGAATCCCTTATGGGTCACCATTCATAAATTTAACGGATAATATAATATTTATCCGTTTTTTTAACGCTTTTTGTGTTTTTATTGCAATTTTCCCTCATTTTCAAGTCGTCAATAATATTGAACTATATAATTCTTTCTTTTATTTCGATCGCTCTTATAGGTTTGAACCACAAATAATGTTATATAGAGTGGAACAGGTATAATATGATGAAAATGGCAAGAAAAAAGTTGGATTAAAACACATTCTTGATGGTAGCCGAATCAAACCAGGTCATGCTGATGAGATTGAAAAAGTTTTTGGTATTAGAGGAGCGAGGTTGGACATTACATTAAAATGGTTATCACAAACGGGTAAATTGTCAGCAAAAAATAGTGGATATTGGCTTTTGTAGATGGCAAGATAAAAATGTAGAAAAAAGGCGGTCAGTTTTGTAGGTTAGCTCATATCGCCCTCCTCATCATAAAGCATTTTGCCTTTAATCCTATAGGATTGTCCTGTAATTTTAACTATTGATGAATGATGAACTAATCGATCAACAATAGCGTTTGCCAATGTATAATCTCCAAACACATCGCCCCATTTTGACAATGGTTGATTAGTCGTGATGATGATTGGTTTCTTTTCGTATCTAGCTGTAACAAGTTGAAAGAATCCACTTGCCACATCTTTTTCGATAGGCAAGTAACCAATCTCGTCGATGATCAATACTCTATATTTAGAATAATGCTTAACAATAGATTCAATTCTTCCTTCTTGAGCAGCTTTCTTAAACTTCTCCATTAAAGTGTTGAAATGAATAAAGTATGTTGAATAGCGTTTGCTGCTAGCTTCCATGCCAATCGAGGTGGCTAAATGAGTTTTACCAACTCCAGAAGTGCCAATAAAGAGAATGTTTTCGTTTTGTTCAATAAATCTAAGCGTCATTAAATCAAGAATCTGAGCTTTATTAATTGAAGGCTGATATGTGAAATCGAAATCGTTGATTGTCTTATGAAAAGGAAAATGAGAGATTGTTAAATTGATTTGGCGAGCTCTTTCTTCTCTAAATGCAATTTCTTGATCTGTTAATTCTTTCATAACATCAACAAGCGATTTTTCATTTTGAACAGCCAAATCAATATAAGAAGGCAAGATCTCTCTCATTTTCGTGAGACTAAGTTGTTCTAAATTATTAACTAATTGAGTATAAGAGGACATAATCTTTCTCCTTAAATGTTGTCATAAATTGCCATTTGCTTTTTGGCAAATTTTTCGATTTCTTCGGGATCTTTGAATTTGAAAGCATCAGATTTAAGAATCTCAATATAGTCACTTTCCGAATAGTTATAAAGCTTATTAGAAATAGTATGTTCTGCTATTTTTGCTTTATTTAAATAGATATTTAATTTGCCGTTGTTTTCTTCTAAAGTAACGACTTTTCCTATATACTTTGGGCTAAGAGAATATTTGTTCTTCTTGAATGAGACCATACTCTCTTTGGTGACAATTCTTGTTATTGGTTTACTAAGATAATCGTCGAATAGCGTGGGATTAGGCAATGAAGTCAAATATTCTTTTTCTTTTGCCCATCTCACATCTGGTGCTTCGCCAGTCGACTGTGATTTTTCCTCGTTTATTTCTTTCATTACCTTATTCACGATGACGTCTAAATCTTCAAGTGTTTCAAATTCTTTATTGTATGGTTGCAATCGAGACATTAGTTTGGCTAATGCTTCAACCTTGCCTTTTGTTTGAGGTCGATAAGCAATGCAACTCCAAACTTCGAAATCCATGTCTTTGCTGAATTGATAAAACGTTTCATTTATAACTGCGTTTTGATAATTCGTTCTACTTCTATTGACGACAGTTTTCATATTGTCAAAAAGTATTTCTTTAGGAATTCCTTCGAAATATTTAAATGAACTTATCATTGCCTTAATAAGCGTGTCTTGATTTCTATCAAGTGTTAGCTTAATAAATTTCTTTCGTGAATATCCTAATATGATTAAGAAGATATTAATTTCGAACATCTCCCCGTATTTATTCATCATCTTAAGAGACTCTTTCCAGTCTACTTGAGCTTGTAAACCTGGATTAGTTTCAAATCTAATCGTTGCTTTTATTTGCCCATTTTTCCTAATCTTTTTAGCAAATTCACGAACAATTGTATATTTTCCTTGATATCCCTTATTTTTAATAAAGTGATAAACAGAACTTGCTGTACATCCTTCATTGATCTTTGATTCTATAATCTCTTTATAGTTATCAAGAAGTGATGGTCTTGGCTTTTTGTTTTCAAAAGTTTTTTGATCATTATCAAAATACTTTTTAGCTGTTCGATAATCACAATCAAGCCGTCTTGCGATTTCAGCATAATTAGGTTTAATACCTTCGTTTTTCATTAATAGCATCCTTTCGTAGATATCTTTTCTCATTGCTATTACTCCTCCTTATAAAGGGAGTTTAGCAAACGAGCATGCGGTGTGTCGTTAACAACCGACATTTTTGACCGCCTTTTTTCTACATTTTTATCTTGCCATTAACACAATTCTGCTTTAAAATCTCTTTGATAAACATATAGATTGCTATCCTCTAATACG
>CAVEQA010000123.1:0-2927 GCA_963617725.1 Paludibacteraceae bacterium | reverse complement strand
GATAACATCGAGATATCCGGGATTTTATTTTCATTTAACTTCCGAAAACGAGATCTTTATTATCGATTTTTATTTTTTCATAATTCCCTTTTTTTTGAAGGCTTAAAAGGTAACCTTTTCTTTCATTAGCTGCATCGGTACTATTTTTAAAACAGTAATAATAAATTTCGTCATTTTGAATTTTAGAATATTCGATAATATCATCACCATCTAAAAAAGTACCTTGTTAAGATATAAGATTTAAATCTACATTTAGGAAATGAAGGTGTGTTCGATAATCCTGCAAATTAAAACTTCCTAATCTTAAAAGAAATAGCGAAAGAAAAAAAATCTTACAAAAAGATAATTTGTTAAAAAATATAGACCTCATCACATTGAAATCTGGTCATGATTTCATTGAAGTTACATTGAAGTTGATATTGAAGTTCTTTTGAAGTAAAATATTTGAGAGGTGAAATCTATGAATTTAAACGATCTTTTTGAAAATTATATGACGGAAGATATCCAATTCGAATGCAAAGCCAGACTTGATAGAGAAAATATTTTGGGCTGGCTTAAAACCATCGATGGGTTTGTAAATTCCAAAGGTGGAACTCTATTCGTCGGTGTAGAAGATAAGACAAATAAACTCATTGGCTTTGACCAAATGGATTTGGATAAGGAAAAACTTTATTTTTACCATGTTGTAAAAGAACATTTTCAAACTTTGCCTGAAACAAAGAGTGAAACAATTCCATATATTATCAATGATAAAACTCGGTATATTTTGAAAATTAATATCTTTGAGTCTGAGACAAAACCGATCATTTTGATGTATCAGGGGATGCCTATGATCTTCAAAAGAAGAGATGGTTATACATCCGCTGCTACAACAGAAGAATTGATCAAAATGAGCATGAATAATAAAATCGCAAAATATGATACGACCAAAACAGAAGAAAAATTTGATTTTGATAATTTTAAAAAATTATGTGAATTCTATAACAAATATACCAAGGAAGAGCTAACGGAAAAGAAATTGGCTTCGATTGGATTTTTTGACGAAAATAAACGTTTAACCAAGGGAGCTTGCTTATTCAAGGATGATTATGATGGAAAAGATTCGACGGTCGTCTGTTCTATTTATGAAGGTTTCACAAGAGGCGATGACAAGATTCTTGCAAGCAATAAATTTGAAGGAAATTTAATCGACACCTTAAATTATATGCTCAATTTTGTTTTCGTGCATATGAACAAAGGATTCATTAAGAAAACCACATATCGAATAGATTTCGATGCCTTTCCAAAAAGAAGCGTATTCGAAAGCATAATCAATGCACTTGCACATCGAGATTACTTCATCAAAGGCAGTGACATCTTTGTTGATTTATTTAAAAACAGACTGGTCATTACTTCTCCTGGTTCCATATTCAAAAATGACGAATTGAATACCACTTATAATTTGGATAAATTGATTTCGAATCGAAGAAATGAAATGATCAGCAATGTTTTTGTTTTGTGTCATGTGATGGAAGCAAAAGGTACTGGATTCGAAAAGATTTTGGAGGATTATAAAGATTGCGATGAAAATCACAAACCTTTCATACGAAATAAATATAACCAGTTCTCCATTACATTGCCTGATCTGACTTATGCAGAAGGCGTGAGCTTGGAAGAAGAAGCATTAGGAATCAAGGGAAATATTGAAAATCCAAGTAAATATGATCTTCGTATCTTGGCTTATTGTTTCAATGACTTTAAAAATGTAAAAGAAATCACTTCGCATTTGAACATTTCGAATTCAACTTTTATCAGAAAGAATGTCTTAGATAATCTCGTGAAGCAAAATTTCCTGATTTTAAAAGAAACAGCAAAAGAAAAACAATATCTTACCAACAGAGAATTCGTTGAAAAAATATAGACCTCATCACATTGAAATCTGGTCATGATTTCATTGAAGTTACATTGAAGTTGATATTGAACAAGAAGGCTATATAGTAAAAATCACGACAAAGGGAAAGGCTATTTTTGATTCAATATATAAACGGAGAGTTGTAAAAAACATTTATGAGCTTAAAGAACTCTTATTTATCGATAAAAGAATCGATGAAAGTGAATTTAAAACATGTGATTTATACTTATGAAACATCTAGCTGTTTTTTATAATAAGGCAAATTTAAAATTACTAATAAAACTTATAAGAAAGGAATATGAAAATGAATAGCCTGTCATTTTCTATCGAAAACTGATCTGGTTCTAGTAGGATAAATCGGATGCGGTTCTTGTGGACTTTTTTCAATGTGTATTCATAGCTCTTGAATTGCCAAATTGCCAAACGAAACATTGCCAAATTGCCAAATGAAATGTTGACAAATTGCCAAATGAAAACTCAAATAGCATTAAGGAAATAAGGATGAAACAATATTTGAAAAGGTGTATTGACACAAGACTGAAGAACAAATTGGAAAGTTCTGGTGCTGTTTGGATCAACGGACCAAAATGGTGTAGAAAGTCTACAACGGCGGAACAGGTTGCGAAAAGCTGTGTTTACAAGCAGAATCGAAAAGGAAGAGAACAAAACATTGCGTTAGCAAAAAATGCACCAGAATTGTTTTTGGCTAGCCAAACACCGAGATTGATTGATGAATGGCAGATCATACCCTTCATTTGGGATGATATACGATATGAAATCGATCAAAGAGATAATTTTGGTCAGTTCATCCTGACGGGAAGTGCAACTCCACTGCTTGATGAAGAAGAAAAACAAAAACAACATAGCGGTGTCGGTCGAATCTCCTCCTTGATCATGAGGCCGATGAGTTTGCTTGAATCCTTGGACAGCAATGGAAAAATCTCATTGGGATCTCTTTTTCGAAAAGAAAAAGTGAAGCCTTATTAATGCTAAATTGAATATGTACAAAACTGCTAACATAAAAATGTACAGTTGA
>CAVEQA010000122.1:0-2989 GCA_963617725.1 Paludibacteraceae bacterium | reverse complement strand
CCTATCTATTGCTAATCATTCTGTTATCTTTGCAATCACTATGAAAATTAATAATTTTTTATTCATTAAGCCTTTTTGTATCTTTAACTTATGTTAAAATATCTTGTTATGAAATTAGATTTTTATCATTTGAAGAACAATCTTTTCTTTTCTAATCGCTTCAGCTAGCGAATGATTTTAAGCATGTTTTTTTAAAAAATCATTAGAAAGGAGAAATATTAATTATGGCTATTGATTTTATGATGGAACGTCTTAAGGCGATGAAAAAGCGTCTTGAAGACATCGATAAATTATTGACAGAAGGAACCCTTGATATCCCAACAATGACAAAACTCTCTAAAGAGAGAGCAAATCTTGAAGATCCTGTCACAATGTATGATGAACTCATCAAGATGATGAATGATAGAAGTGATGCTGAATTGATGTTGAAAGATGAAGATGACGAAATTCGTGAAATGGCAAAGATGACATTTGATGAATTAGGTCCTCAAATCGATAAGAAAAGAGAAGAAATCAAAATTGCATTGCTTCCAAAGGATGAAAATGATGATAAAAATATCATCATGGAAATCCGTGGTGCTGCCGGTGGTGATGAAGCTAACATCTTCGCTGGAGATTTATTCAGAATGTATTCTCACTATGCTGATAGTCAAGGATGGAAAATTGAAATCTTAGATTCTGATCCTACCCCACTTGGCGGTTATTCTCTCATTTCGTTCAAAGTCAAAGGAAAGAGAGTTTATTCAAAACTCAAATTCGAAAGTGGAGCTCACCGTGTTCAAAGAGTTCCAGTCACTGAAGCTAACGGTAGAATTCAAACATCAACAGCAACTGTTCTTGTCATGCCAGAAGTTGAGCATGTCGATATCAAGATCAATCCTGCTGATTTAAGAATTGACACTTACCACAGTTCTGGTGCCGGTGGACAGAATGTCAACAAAACAGAATCTGCTGTTCGTATCACTCATATTCCAACTGGTGTTGTTGTCTCTTGTCAGGTTGAAAGAGATCAGCTTGCAAACAAAGAAACATGTATGGTCATGTTAAAAGCAAAATTACAAGCCATGCATGATGCTGAAGTTGAAGCTAAAGTCGGAGGTGAGAGAAGACTTAAAGTCGGAACTGGTGAAAGAAACGAAAGAATCCGTACTTATAACTATCCACAAAACCGTGTCACCGATCACCGTATCGGATGGTCAACTTTAAATCTTCCTAAAGTTATGAATGGCGATTTAGATGAATTAGTTTCTGCTTTAAATGAAGCAAATCAAAAAGATATGCTTGAAGAGCAAACCAAAAAACTTCAAGAAGAAATCGCAGCATCTACTGCTGAATAAAGAGAATGCTATCGCAATTGCGATAGCATTATTTAATAACTATGACATACCAAGAATTTTATAATCTATGTTTTAAAAACCAGATACCGATAGCTGATATCAAAATAGTCCTAGAAGGATATTTTTCATTCGATTTCAATCGCTTAGGAATCGATGGCGATAAAGATGAAATCAAAGAAGAAAATGCCGTAGAAATAATTAAAAAAATGAAATCTGGCTATCCTGCAGTATATATATCCGGATACGATATTATCAGAGGAAACAAAATCTTATTAAATGAAAATGTTTTGATTCCAAGAACCGAAACAATCGGATTCATATACGAATATATCAAAGATAATTATGATTTTTCAAATTTAAAAATACTGGATTTATGCACAGGTTCCGGATTCATCGCTATCGCATTAAAATCCCTCTTTGAAACAGCAAAAATAACAGCAAGTGATATCTCAATTTATGCTTTGAACTTAGCAAGAAAATCAGCTGAAATTAATCATAAAGAAATCAATTTTACACATTCAGATTTTTTAAATGATATAAAAGACACATTTGATGTTATCATTTCAAATCCACCATATATAGAAGAAAATTCAACTGATGTTGATGCACCATTTGAACCTTCCCTTGCCTTATTCAGCGGTATAGATGGTTGTGATTCCTATCGAACAATATTTAAAGATTTAGATAATCATTTAAATAGTAAAGGACTTGCTTTCTTTGAATTAGAAGCAAGCAACGCATATAAAGTTGAAGAATTATTACACACAATTCAAAAAGATATATTTGAAACGGAAATAATATTAGATATGGAAAATAAACCAAGATATCTCAAAGCAAAGAAACTATCTTAAACTACAAATAATCAAACTTGAAGCAAAAAAACTTCAAGTTTTTTTAGTATTTTAAAATATATTCATCCAATACAAAAATAAATTTTGTACAGATTTCAGTACATTTTAAATATTTTTTTCATATACTATTCTCAACCGATTATCATATTGTTGAGGAGAGAAATTATGAAAAGAAATGAAGCACAAGTACACCAAATCGAGTTGTTGTTAACCTTAGATTATCTATTGAATTATACTGATAAAAATCATCCAGCTACGCAACAAGATATATGTAGACACGCAAATGATTTTGGTTTAAATTATGATCCAAAATCAAATATTGGTAATGATGTAAGAAGACAGAGAATCGGTGATTGTCTTCTATTTCTAAATCATATTTGTTTGAAATACAAAGATACTAATCAAATACCTTTTTCAATCAACAAAACAGAATCTGGCAAATATTATTTAGAGAAGAAAAACAATATCACTGACGAACAATTAATCAAGATATTAGCAGCAGTTAAAAATGATAAATACACCAAAGATGAAGATACTGACATATTGATAAATTCCCTTTTAGATGTATTTTCGAACAAATATAATCGAGATTATTATAAAGAAGAATTATCTAAAGCATGTAAAAATGTTAATAAGTATAGTTTTGATTTAAAAAGGAAAATTAGGCTTATAAATAAAGCTTATAGTGAAAATAAAACTATCAAAATCAGATATAAAATATTCCATCAATTCAAACATGAAGTTCTCATTTCTGACTGCGCATATCGAGTCTATAAAATAAAAGAATATGAAAACAAACCA
>CAVEQA010000121.1:0-2991 GCA_963617725.1 Paludibacteraceae bacterium | reverse complement strand
GAACTGAGAAGCCATATTTATGCTGAGAACTACACACCGGAGATTGCAGCTGGAAGAGCTGCAAAGATTATGTATATAGCTGCGTGTCTTCTGTCAGATACAGAATATCTGCACGTAAATGACTATGAGGAGTTCTTAGATATGAAAATAGAGCAGGAAAGATTAGCTTCCCTTCGTTATATGAAAAAAGTCAATCCTGAAGCATATGCCTATGTTATAAAAACAGACAAGTTATTGGCTGAATTACTTGGCTAACATAAAATTAGGTACCTTATTTTAAAATAATAGGTTGTTAGTTTAAAAATTCAAGCTTATTTTTTAAGAAATATACCACAAAAAGCAGTGAAGAATTATTAAAAAGTAAGGGTTTATCGTAATTCTTGAAATTATTTTGTTAATAAAAATGATAAATAATAAACTAAAAACTGAACAAAACATTTAAATTTTGTTCAGTCAATATTTTTAGTCGATAATCTTTAGTTTGAATAAATCATCTTCTAATTCGTAGAGTGGAAGTCCCATAATTGTGTATTCATCGCCATCGATAATTTTTGATGTGATGAAATCTTTATCTTGAACTCCGTAGGCCCCTGCTTTATCAAGTGGGGAACCTGTTTCTATGTATTCTTCGATTTCTGCATCAGCCATTTTCTCAATATAAAGATGAGCTGTTACTACTCTAGATTTTAATTCAGTTGTACCTTTATATATTGTATAAGCTGTAACTATTTCATGAGTATTATCTTGAAGCATACGAAGCATTTCAAAAGCGTCTTTTTCATCTTTTGGTTTGCCTAATTGCTTTCCATCAAATAGAACCATTGTATCTGAGGCAATAATGATATCTTCTAAGTGTTCTTTTCCTACTACTAAAGCTTTGCCTTTAGCTTCTTCAAGACATAATTTTCTCAGTGATTTTTCTTGAATTTGTCTTTCATCAAATGATGATGGGATTGTTGTGAAAGGAATATCTTGTAATATTTCTTTTAATATCTCTTGTCTTCTTGGAGATTGACTAGCTAAGATTATCATCTCATTGGCCTTCTTTTGCTGAACTATCACAATTTAAGATGACAGGGATGACCATTGGATTTCTTCTACTTTCACGATATAAGAATCTTCCAGCTACTGTTTTTACTGTATTCTTAATGTCTTGGAATGTGACTTTATTTCCAGAATTCATTAAAGAATTGACAGAAATTCCAATGATTTCAGCTGCTTTCTTTTGTAAAGCTTTTTTATTTGAAGAAATAAATCCTTCACTATCAACAATTGGTGTATAAAGAAGCTTATTCTTCTTTGTATCGATAACAAGATAAACTCCTACCATACCTTCGTTAATCAATGAAGAACGATCTTTTAAAACAGAATTAGTAAGGGCTATTGGTGATTTACCATCGATATATGTGCTTTCAGCTTGATAAGTAGCACCTCTTGTAACTTTGTGATTAATCAAAGTTAAGATATCACCATTTTCACATACGAAGACATTTTTCTTTGGCATACCACATTCGACAGCGATTCTACCATGAAGCTTTAACATTCTATATTCACCATGAATTGGCATGAAATATTTTGGTCTAGCAAGCTTTTGAAGAAGTCTCATTTCTTGTTTTGATGCGTGACCAGAAGCATGTAAATTAGAGATAATTTTATTAGTGACAACACTAGCACCAAGTCTTGTCAATTGATTGGTAAGAGCGTTGACACTTGAAGTGTTTCCTGGAATTACAGATGAAGAGAAAACAATGGTATCACCAGGTAAAACATGAATATATCTATGTTCACCTCTTGCAATACGGCTTAAAACAGCCATCGGTTCACCTTGAGTTCCAGTACAAAGAATACATATCTCATTTGGTTGTAAGGTTTTTAAATCTTCAGGTCTAGCTATATATTCATCTGGAATATGGATATATCCGTATTCTCTTGCAGATTCAATATTGCTTTCCATACTTCTTCCAAAGATGACAATCTTTCTTTTATATTTCATTGAAGTTTCGATGATTTGTTCGATTCTTGAAATATTAGAAGAGAAGGTTGAGATGATAAGTCTTCCGCTAGCTTCGGAGAAGACATCAGCAATACCTTGAATGACAGTCTTTTCACTTGGAGTATAGCCTTCTTTTTCTGCATTAGTACTATCAGCTAAGAGAAGGTCGATTCCTTGATCACCAAATCTGGTCAATTTAGAAAGATTGAAATCACCATCGACTGGTGTTAAATCAATTTTGAAGTCACCAGATTCAACGATAGTTCCTTGAGGAGTTTGAATGAAGATACCAAAAGAATCTGGAATAGAGTGAGTGACATGGTAGAATTGGCAAGTAAAATCGCCAAAACGAAGAATGTCATCTTCTTTGTATTCTAAGACTTTAGTTCTAGTTTGCATCTTGTTGTCGCTTAATTTGTGATTGATTAAGGCAACTGCAATTCTAGGAGCATAGATGACAGGGACATCTATCTCTTTTAAAAGGAATGGAATACCACCGATGTGATCTTCATGACCATGGGTGATGACTAAACCTTTGATTTTACTTTGATTTTCTTTGAGATGAGTGAAATCTGGTATTACATAGTCGATTCCTGGGAATCCGTCATCTGGAAACATAACACCACAATCGACAATTAAAAGTGAGTTGGCATTTTCAATGCAATATAAATTTTTGCCAACTTCTCCAAGTCCACCTAAGGCATAAATTTGTACAGGTGAAACTAATGAGTTTTTAGAATTAGTCATAATAATAACTGCTCCTTATAAAAAATAAAAAAATTATAAAAAATAAAGTGACATTAAAAATAGATTTTAAATATCTTCTAGCGAAAATAAGTATAACCAAAAACAAACTATTCTTCAAGATTGAATATAAAAAAATAAAAAAAATAAGGGATTTAATCCCTAATTGAGAACAAATTCAATTTTATTCGATACAAACAGCATCGGGATCTTTATACAAAGGATCTTTTTTATTGATTCTATCATAATATAAG
>CAVEQA010000120.1:0-2994 GCA_963617725.1 Paludibacteraceae bacterium | reverse complement strand
TCTTGATTGCATATTCATTATAAGTCTTTGATATTCAAATGTAAATAGTTTTTTTTTTAAAATTAAAGCATTTCTTTGTATATGTGATATAACACATCGACAACGATTGAATCGCCAGCCATATGATACAAAGCGCTATCGGAGAAATAATCTTTTATTTTGTCGAAATCTTCATCTTTGACTCCCATCAATCTAAAACATTCCCTAGGTGTAAGTTTTCGCACTCGATACCCATCAAACAATCTCTGGTCATTATGATTCGGCATCGAAAGCGTATGTGCCTTGTCGCTTGAGGTTTGATTGTACAAATCCAAAGTCTTGACTTCGCCTTCCTTAAGATTGGCATTTTCGATTGTCTTTTTCAATCTTCTATATTCGTTTTCCATAATCAAAGGTGTATGATTTCCTCCTCCACTGACATCCAAGGTAGGGGAGCATTGTTCTTTGTCATATATGCTCCCTGCTTGATGATTTCCATATAATCCGCCTATTTTAACCGTTGTCTTTTCCATCTTTTATTGACTCCTCATTTGTTTCTTTGATAGGCAAGCATACTGCATTCACATTTTCATGATTTCCAGTGGTGATAGTGCTTGACACTCCTTCTTTATCATATATTTTTCCTGACCTACCACTTGGGGTATAACTCCACAACAATATCGGGTGTTTGTAATCAGTTGCACTCAATGTCGGACTGCTTCCATTTCTTCCGATGACATCGGTTCTTGTCTGGAATTTCTCCTTGTTCTTCGTTTCGCCTATTTTCTCGATTTTCACATAATTGCAGTTATAATCATTTCTTCCAGCAAAAGTAGTCAATGTTTTCGCAACTTCTTTTTCAGTCTTTTCCATTCTATTTGGAGTATTATTCCACAAAGTAATATTTTGCATTTGCTTTTCAGTCAGGAAATACTTTTCATCGACTTCATCCTCTAACATATCTTTCAGGCATTTATCAAGTTGCCATCCAATTGGAAATTGATACGATTCATTGCCCAATATGGAAATCACAAAGCATCTTTTTCTTGTTTGGGGTATTCCAAAATCAGTTGCGCTCAATATCTTATAATATGATGTATAACCTAAATTTTCCAAAACATTCAACCATTTATCAAACGCATTTTTATTTTTGCTTCCACATACTTGTGGAACATTTTCCATCATAAGGACATCTGGAAGTTGATTCAGTTCTTTCATTTCTTTTAAGATTCTTCCGACTTCCCATAACATACTTGAACGAGTGCCTGACCCTTCTTCCATACCCTTGCCATATCCTGCCAATGATAAATCCTGACAATTTTTAGAAATACAACCTTGGACTATATAGGAATGGTCATTTTCAATTTCCATATTATAAACGTGTTCTTCCACTGACTCTTTGATTGAAGTAAACGGATACCAAATATAACCATTTTCATAAAAGGCTTTATCTTGTTTGCAAACGATAGTTTTATAACGCAACATATACCAATTATGTTGGTTGACTTCTCTTCCACACAATAACTTTTTGGATTTGGTTTTTATTTCATATATTTTTGTAGGACAATGATAAACCTTATTTACAATAAATGAAATAGAATATATCAATGTTCTATTTATAGATGAAAACTGATAGTTTTTCCCAATGATACAACCATCGGAATCCAAATATCCTTGTAACAACGATGCTAACAAATTTTTTGGCATTCTTAATATTTCACCACAAACTTTTTTTTGTGTTAGCACCTGAACCAAGACATTTTTCAATAAACATATAAGTATCTTTATCGGCAAATCTAACTTTATGACAAGTTTCTTCTTTGTTTATTGTATATTTGAATTTCTTTAAATGTGGCAGTAGTTTTTCAAGTTTTTCATCATTTGCCGCCAATTTAACATCATAGTGTCTTTTTGAAAGCCATCCATCTCCTAAATAGTATCCAATCATATACCAAAAATCTTTATCATCAGTATAAAATGGTATTTCTTCAGTGTTGACAGGAATTCCAAAATAATCATTTTTTGTAATATCTTTTGCTTCTTTGAATATTGGCTCGGAAAATACTCTTTTCGAAAAATGACCTTTTCTTGATTTTGTTCTTACATAGAATTTATGATTTGAAGTACAGCATATGTTTTCGAATCCCATTCCATTCAACATATAAGTTTTATGTATTCCGTTATCAAACTTCTTTGCTATTTTTTTGCCAAGTGTTTGATTTAGTTAAAACATATTCTCCAACTTTTAAATCTTTATATTCTTTATAGCCATCTTTGGTCAATATTAGACTATCTTTAGTTAAGCAGGGGAATGAGTAACTCATAAAGACATTGTATTTGTCTCTATCTTCCAAATAGAAATCATTGCCATGAGTTTTAGTGACATCAACGGTATCATTTGTTGCGATGATGTTGTTATAGACATTCCTAACCCACTTTTCGCCTTTTCTTACGATTTGTTCTCTTGTCATAGGCTGATTATAATCCACTGAAATTTGTCTCTCGGTCAAATAATCAACGAGCCACTCTCTTTCTTTCTCTTTGCTATAATCAGTAAAATCTCTGGTATGGATGAGGTTATAAGCGAGAATTGATGGAACTGCCCATTCGCATATTTTAAAATGCTTGGCATTTGCCTTCAAATATTCAAAAGCCAACATTTGAGAACCATAGCCAGCAAAAAGTTCAATCACCTTGATTGGCTTTGTGAATTTGAAACTTTCCATACCAGAATTGAATATATCCAATTGTTCATCCATTTTAAAGTACCTCATTTATTTTCAAAATATTGATATAACCACCATACAACGTATCAAATCTTTTCTCTAATATCTTCTTAGCCATTTCTTCGTTTTCACTTTTAATGGTGGCAGTGTGTACGCTTGGCTCATCTTCATCATGATATTCATATGATGGAATCTCACATATTTCGTATTTGATTCTATACTTTTTCATTATCAACATCTTTGATTAAATCATAGGAATTGCCTAGATAAATCTTGTTCGTTTCAATCT
>CAVEQA010000119.1:0-3017 GCA_963617725.1 Paludibacteraceae bacterium | reverse complement strand
TATCTTCACTGCTCAATTCTTTACCAGTTTTTGTCGTTAATGAAATTGTTTTGCTGTCAGTTTGTTTGAACTTCTGTTTTAGTAAATCAACGATGTTCTTTACAGAAGGGGTTCTAGAACTCTTCATGTAAAGATTTTCAATAAGATATTCTTTTGCTTCTTTATCGATAGGCTTGCCATTAATTTGCCAATTGTTGATTTCATTCAGCAACATAAATTCACTGTATAGAAGAGAATTCTTTGGTAAAGTCGTCTCACCAATAAGGTAAGTACAGGCATTCTTCATTCTTTCAATGAATCCTTCAGCTGTCTTTTCCTCATCCACAATATCATGGAAATTCCAAGGTGTTATCTTACCATCTTGTTTTCTCTCCATCCAGAAATTCTTAGATTCCCCCATCTTATTGGAAAGAGGGCCTACATAATAAGGAATCTTAAATTCTAAAAGCGAAACCAATTTAGGTGATTGTTTACTAGGATTGATATAGTCAGATGAAGTTTCACCTAAGAAAGGATAGTACTTTTTCTGATTCTCGATGATTCTTTCCATTTCATCCTTATTGAGTTGATAAGGGAAGACGCCGTTCTCTTTAGAATTCTGTCTCAAAAGATATTTCTTGCCTTCGATAGCTTCTAGAATCTCTTTGAATTTCTTTTTATCTTCCTCAGGATAATTCTCATTCAATTTATCAAAAGGAAGCAACGCTTTAATTGCTTTGTAAAAATCTTCTTGGCTTGTCTTATGCGGTAAACGTATCTTTTTCTTCTTATTAGAGCAAGTCAATCCAATGTAATTGACATAGTTTGCCATAGGCTTTCCATCCTTGCCATTGATATTAACAAAGAAGTTTTTATATTCATTTGGATTATAACGGCGAACTAAATCCTTCAATATCTTCAGCTGTTCCTTATGAGTATCATAGATATCAACCATAGCATCTGAGATATAATGTTTACCTTTTAAAAGGTTAATCAAAAGGCGGAAGGAGTACAGGTTATTACATATCTGGATCAATGACATTTCATAGTCAGACAATACCTGAGACAAATCAATAATAGTCTGCTCATAGTTGGCATTATCAAATTCAATGCTCTTCTTTGAAATTTCCTCATCTTCTTCCTTCAATCTTGAAAAGAGAGCACTTGCCTGCATTTTAGAACCAGAAATGAGTCTAAGAAGATTCTTTTGTAATGATGAGAAATCTTTTCTCCCAAAAGTTTCTATCATTCTATCTAGCAAATATTTCGAGCGATTCTCTACTTGAAAAACAGTAATCAGCTTTTTGGCAATATCTTCTGTGCAATTGAAAGCGTCCGGTTCTTCACCGTCTTCCACATTCTCTCTAAATAGATTATCCAATTCATTAAATCCAGAGACAAGTGTACTTACATTATCGGTATCTCCATCACCTGATACATCGCTCTCTGTGAGAAAATTACCACGATATTTGATCATGTGAGCCATAACAAGATAAATCTGTCTGATATCATATTTCTTATCCGGTGTCTCCATCATCTCTTTTCTAAGATGATAAATAGTCGGATACTTTTTTCCATAATCTTTATCGGTGAAATCATTATCATTGAAAAGCAGATATGGAGCCCTAGCATTATCAGCTTTGTCTTCCATTAAAAGCGCGGAATTATTCAAACGATCAAAGAAGTTAGGATCAACCTTATTCATTTCATCCTTGAAAAGATCCTGGAGCATAAGGATTCTCCAACGTCTTCTCTGAAGTCTTCTTCTTGCTTCTCTGTTTGTTCTTCTTGTTTTCGCATCGCTAGCTTCTGGGAATAGACGAGCACCCCAGAGATGTTTTCCCTGTTTACGAACTAGGTTGTAGTTCTCATCTGTAACAGCCCAACCGACAGAATCTGTACCAATGTCGAGTCCCAAATAAAATTTCTTATTCATCTTGAATTCCCTTTCCCCCGTCAGTATAATGATGTTAGCAACACTAGTTCAAATAAACTTTTGTCACACCATAGCCTGTGTTGACGGGCAATTGATTCTTCGTAAGGAGAATCTTTTTTTGTCTCAAATATTATAGTCCAAAAATGCGAAGTTTTAAACCTAACAATTTCTGCACATTCAAAAATTACTTAATATACGATATCGTTCTTGTTTTCTATACTGGTATCTTTTACCGTTCCACACAACTCATGCCTTGCAAAATCTATAAAACAATAGAAAAATCAAATCACTCAATATCATGATATTTTCTTATCATTCTTAATTAAATGTTTTTTATGCTTCAACAAAATTGTTTATCTATAAGTTTGTACATTAAAAACACTACTGATGTCAAATTCTTATCCAAGCGAATATATCGAAAACATAACAATAGAAGTGCATTTATAACTATTAAGTCCTGGATTGCACAGGTGACCTATGAAATCCAGGAGTTTTCAAATTTTAAGAACAAGATGATAAAAGCAAGAAGAAATCAATCGAACTATTTATTATTGAGCAATTCTAATGTTGATAAAAACAATTCTTTTTTCCATACCTTTAAACTGCTTTTATCGGATATAAAATTGCTGACATCCTCTTTAGCTAATTCATAATCTACACTTTCAAAACGTTCTCTTAATAGTTCTTTAACTTTTTCTAATGTGATTTCTTCTTTATTAAAAATATCGTTTGTATTTATCAACTTGTTTTTAAGATACTCTAAATTAAATCTAGTCCCTTTACCAATATAGAAAAGATAATCATAATAATCTCTTCCTTTAACATGATTCTTATAATTTCTGCAAATAATCGCATGTATTTTTCCTGCAAATAAAGTTGATTCGTCAAACACTTTCACTTCATATGGTGAAGGAAGCATTCTGAATTTCGTTTCAACGCTGAATCCTTCTGGATTAGCAGTATCAACTTCAAACTTAATCTTTAATTTTTGATTCGATATTATTTTGTTTACTTCCTCGTTTTTAGGAAAGAAAGTCATCATTAAAACAAATGTATTTCCTTTAATGAAAGCACTTTGAATATTCGAATCAAAGTGCTTCAG
>CAVEQA010000118.1:0-3042 GCA_963617725.1 Paludibacteraceae bacterium | reverse complement strand
GAAAATAAAATATCAAATTTAAACATTTGTAATATATAAATAAAATTATATAAGTTAGTTATATTTAACAAAAAGTTATTGACATCTAACTATTTAGATGATAAACTCTCTTGTTGCAGGTTAGTTAAGTCTAACATAAGAGGTCATTATGCTACTTAGATTACAAAATATCGGAAAAATATATAATTCAAATGACATATTAACAATTGGTGTTAGAAATATAAATCTAGATTTTGACTATAATGAATTTGTCACTATTGAAGGTAAATCTGGCTCTGGTAAATCGACACTTTTAAATGTCATCGCTGCAAATGATACCTACGAAGAGGGTGAATTATATTTTGATGGAGAAGCAACTTCTCATTATTCACTTTCAGATTGGGAAAAATATCGTGAAAACAATATTGCAATGATTTTCCAAGACTTCAACATCATTGAAAATTTAACTGTTTTAGAAAATGTAGAATTAGCTCTCTTTCGTATTGAAGATAGCAAAAAAAGAAAAGAAATTGCTGAAAATTTGATTGAAAAAGTTGGACTTTCAAAACAAATCAATCACAAAGGTTCCCATTTATCAGGTGGTGAAAAACAGCGTTGTGTAATCGCTCGTGCTCTTGCAAAAGATTCTCCGATTATCTTAGCGGATGAACCAACTGGTAATCTTGATTCGAAGTCTTCAAGAGAAGTCGCAAAAATCTTAAAGGATGTCTCTAAGGATAAGCTTGTTATTGTCGTCACACATAACCCCGAGTTTTTTAAAGAATACGCCACTAGAAGAATTCTTATCTCTGATGGTAAACTTGAAGAAGATAGGGTTATTAATGAAGTTGAACATAAAGATGTTCAAAGAGAAGAAATTAATATCAACAAAAAATTACAATTTAAAAATATTATCAGACTTGGATTTTTAAATTATAAATCTAGACCTAAATTCTCGGCTTTAATGAGTCTTGCTCTATGTTGTATTGCTATCAGTTTGTTTGCGGTTTTACAAGTAGTAAACTCCTTTCTTGTTTCACCTTTAACTAAGACTCTTGATGATGTTGGGATTTCAGGAAAAGTCATCATTTCGAATACTGAAGGATATGTAGAAGAAGATACTCTTGATGAAATTTGTTCAGTTACTAATGCTTCATATTTCATCTATGATAGAGAACTGTCCGAATTCAATATTACTCTTCCTAAAAAGAACAATATGTTTAAAGAATATGAGATCACCTGCCTATATGATCCAATTCATCACAAAGTAAACGATAAAGAAGGACTTCTTGTCATTCCTGAAGCTTATAAGAGTGATTCAAACAATATCATTGATGTTATACAAGGTACTGCATCATTTGTTACAAAAATCGATACTGAAACTTCTTTAAATGATTCTGATATCAAGCTTTATTTGTCATATGACAATATGCAAACAAATGGAAATAAGATTAAAGCTATCAATTCAACTGTTAAAATAGGTGAAAATAAAACTAATGTTTATACCTTTGATAAAAACAACGATTTGAATGATGGTGAAGTCAATCTTGTCAACTCCAATTATTACGATGTTAAAGGTAAAAATTTAACAACGGAAATATCAAGCACAAAAATATTTACTGTCATCGATGATACAAAAAAAGATAAAACGGTCGATGGAATTATAGTTGAGATGAGTGTTAATGATTATCAAGAGATATTTGAAACGTCAAGTAAGACAAAACAATCGGCTCTTTATTTTGAAAATGATGAACTGGCTAAAGCTAGTTTGAATAAGTTACCTGATGGATATATTGGCATGCTATCAAGTTCGAAAGTGTTTGTTTCAAATGTTGGTAATGTCTTTGCTTTAAATGTTCTTTATTACGGATGTTTAATTGTTATTTCCTTAATCTTAGCTGCAGTATTATTTGTTATCTTTATGCGTTCGATAAGAATTTATTTGTCTGACTTTGCAATTTATAAAACTCTTGGTATTCAATCGTTTGTTTCTAAAGGTTCTCTTTATGTTCAAATGTTACTAACATTTCTTCCAACATTAGTTTTAGTTCCTTTAGTTTCTTATTTTTCAACAATGATCAAATCTCTATCTTTATCATTTATAAGTGTTGGAAATTATATCTTTATCGAGCTTCTCATCTTATTGATCGTCTTATTTGTCGGTTATGGATTTAACAAAAATATGAATCGTTCTAAGATTTCACAAGTGTTGAGGAGGGGCTCAAAATGATTGAAGTTTCTCATTTATCGAAATCCTATAGTTCTACTTTTAGAAAGACAAAAATCTTGAATGATGTTTCCTTCACTCTTCCTGAAAAAGGATTGTTCGCTATTTTTGGAAAATCTGGTTCTGGTAAAACAACCCTTCTTAACATTCTTGGAGGTTTAGATAAACAAGATAGCGGAGAAGTTGTTATTGATAATGAAAAGATAACTAATTCTAATCGAGATAAGGTTAGAAATAAAAAAATAGGATTCATCTTCCAAAATTATTATCTTGAAAGTGATTCTACAGTCGGTGATATTTTAAAACACCAAATGAAAATTGCAGGATTCACTTCTGAAGAAGAAATTAAAAGAAGAAGTGATATTGTTTTAGACCTTGTTGATTTAAAACAATACGAAAAGAAAAGCTCTGATGCTCTCTCTGGTGGTCAAAAACAAAGAGTTGCAATTGCTCGAGCATTAATTAAAGGCTCTGATATTATTCTTGCTGATGAACCAACAGGTAATCTTGATAGTCAAAATACTGTGAATGTTATGGATATTTTAAAAGAAATATCGAAAACAAAACTGGTTGTTCTTGTTACACATGAGACAAGCTTGATCAATAAATATGCTGATAGTCATATTGAACTTATCGATGGAAGGCTTGTTGAAAATACAATAGTTGAAAATGTTGAAGGCTATAAGCTTGAAGAGAGTCATGTTGTCAAAGAAATTAATTTTTCTCAAAGTCAAAAAGGAAAGACTGGAAGATTGTTCAATTTCAAAAATCTCTTCTCTAAATCTAATCAAAAAGATTCAAATCTTCTAAAGAAAATTTTCATCAGCATTATGGCC
>CAVEQA010000117.1:1894-3076 GCA_963617725.1 Paludibacteraceae bacterium | reverse complement strand
GTTCTTACTGATTCTATGGAACCTTTATATAAAAAAGGTAACGCTCTTGTTACAGCTAAAACTGATGTTGATAAGCTTTATCAAAAATATTTAGAAAATGAAAAGAAAAATGAGAGTATCAAAGAAGAATACTATCAAAAATTAAAAGAAGTCAGCAATAACTATTATCCTTCAACCTCCAATACTGAGATGATGACATCTATTGTTACTCTTCTTGATGAATATGAAGAGAAAACAGAACATATTGATATTACCTTTGTTGATGGCTTTGAAGGATATAGTTCTATCAAACCAAAAAAGGAAAATGATCCAGTTTGTTCATTCTTAAATACTCCTATTCAGTTGAATTATTCTGAAGTTAACGCTAGAGTCATGACTCATAGACTAAGAGAAATTCAAGTTAATGAAAATGTTAAGACTGGTGAAGGAAGATATACGTTTATTGTATCAGGTATCAATATATATGGAAATCAATCAGGTCTTGGTCAATATCAAGCCTTTACTGAAAAAGAATTCTTAGGACAGGTTGTCCTAAATTCAAGCTTCCTAGGTGGGTTCTTCAAGTTTGTCGCTTCCCCTTGGGGACTTGTCATTCTTCTTTTAATTCCAAGCCTCTATTTGATTTTAACCTCTTGTAAAGATATCTTTGTCGCATTAAAAGAAAAGGATGATGAAGAAGAGATGGAAACTGCTTCTGCTTCTGAAGCACCTAAAAATCCAGTTGCTGGAAGAGTTGATTTTGAAAATATGTCGAAGGATGAAAAAGACAAATTAAAAGCTGAAATGTTGAAAGAAATGTTAGAAGAAAAGTCTAAAAAGAAATAGGTATAATCATGGATAAAAAGAATAGATATAAATTATTTGCTATCATCTTTGGTATCAGTTTTCTCATCGTTTTAACTATCTATTTAGTTGTTTTATTTATTGGTGATTTAAGCACAATCAATAAAATATTACATCTAGTTTTTATTGTGTTTATGAGCACATTTATTTCTCTATTCTTCCTTTTCTTGATGAAATTTGTCAATCATTCAGTTTTGCTTAAAACTCTTGAAGCTAAAGATATTTATGTTTTTGGTAAAAAATTAGATATATTCAATCGTAACCTTTTTGAAACAAGAATTACAAGACTTAGAGGAAAAAGACATAATCGAAACGCTTATCAAGCTGTCATTCGTTTTA
>CAVEQA010000117.1:0-1863 GCA_963617725.1 Paludibacteraceae bacterium | reverse complement strand
CTCACATGAAAGTATGGTCAATTTCAATTCTAAACGTGAAGACTCGTTTACCTTGAATTCAAGTCTTGCCAAATATTTAAAAGATACTTTTGATAAGCAACCCCAAAATTATGTTTATGCTTATGACAATTCCGGATATTATCTTTATATTTTTGGCGGAACAAGAATTGATGTTTTGAATATTTGTAATAACATCTCTGATGAAATTTATAAAATCGTTGAAGAAAACAATCTTCATTTATACATCGCTCCTTTTTTTGGAATAGATGAACCAAAGAAAAATCAATATATCGTCGAATGTATTGAAAATGCAATTATTGCAAGAAATGCCTCTGAGAAAAATTATGAGACTATCACACTTTATCAGCCATCTCTAAGAAGTGTTGCTAAAAAAGATGATGCTACAATGATTTTAAAGGCTATTGAAAATGAAGAATTTGTTGTTTATTATCAGCCTAAATTTAATTTAAAAGAAAAGAAATTTGTTTCTGCTGAAGCTTTGATTCGTTGGAATTCTCCTGAATATGGTTTATTGAATCCTAGTCAATTCATTTCAAAAGCTGAAGCTAGTGGATTAAGTAATGAACTTGATAAATTTGTTCTTGTTCAAGTTTGTAAAGATCTTCAAGATTCAATTAAAAGAGGTAGAAGAGTAGTACCTGTTTCACTTAACTTCTCTTTATTTGAATTCTTTCATATGAACTTTATTACCACCATTGAAGAAACACTTGAAAAATATAAAATTCCGGCCAATTTGATTGAAATTGAAATTCTTGAAAGAACAAGTCAATCAAATCCATTTCTCGCTATTTCAATTATTAAGAAATTGAAAGAAAAGGGAATAAGAGTCTTGATGGATGATTTCGGTATTGGGTATTCTAATATCTCCTATTTAAGCAAAATTCCATTTGATACAATCAAAATTGATCAAAGTTATATTAAAGATATTGAAAATGATGAAAAAGCCCGTAATGTTATAAAATGTATTATTGACTTAGGTAAACTCAATGGACTTGAAGTAATTGCTGAGGGTGTAGATAATGAAGCTCAAGTCAAGATATTAGAAGGCTTTGGTTGTGATACCATTCAAGGTTTCTATTATTCAAAAGCTATTAAAAGAAGTGAATTCTCTCAACTTTTAATATCAAATCCATTTGAAAAAAATCCAAAAGATGAGGAGGCAAAATAAATATGATCATGATTCTTGGCAGTTCACATGATGATGTTCTATATTTTGAAGCCATTATGACAAAAAAAAGACAAGAACTCATCTTTAATCGTTATCCTGTAACATTTGGAAGAATTTTTAATCAAGATGTTGTTTTGGTATATGATGTCTATACAAACTATATGTCTAATGCAATAACCTTACATCTTATAAGTAAATATATGATTCTTTTAGTTTTTACTGTTGGAACTTGTGTAGCTTATAGTGATGATGTCGAATTTGGTGAAATTGCAATAGCAAAGCAAGTTTTCTTATCTGATGTTGATCAAATTGGAAATAAACCAGTAAAGTTAGGTCAAATTCCCGATGGATTTCCACAATTCTATAAGACTGATTTAGGTGTTTTAGATTGTGTTCACCATTCTATTTCTCTTAAAACTTTTGTCAATCACTTTGATGCTTCCTTTATTTCAAGTAACACATATTATACAAGACAAGAACAAATCGATCCTTATTTAACCTTAGGTGAAATTGCTCCAGTTAAAAAGAAAGTCGTTTTTGATTCTACTTATGGTGGAGTTGCCCTTGCTTGTTATTTATCTAATATCTCTTGTATATCTTTAAAGGTGGTCGAAACTCATTTTACCACCCCGATGGATTATATAGATTATTCTAAGATTCTTGAATCATTTTCT
>CAVEQA010000116.1:0-3077 GCA_963617725.1 Paludibacteraceae bacterium | reverse complement strand
ATTTTATTTGAGTAATTATGATTGTAATTCATCAACTTCTAAAAAGGTACAATTCGGTGATATTTTTTATCACTAGACGTTTAATTTCTAAAACGTTCCCTTTCAAATAAGGGATTTTTCTTTTGTTCACTTTTATACATAAAAACCATATCTGAAATACTAACTTTATAAATATATGTTGAAAAGCCTCACATTGATTTTATATAATTTTATCGGTGAAACCGGAGGTTTAGGTAAATGAAAAAGACAAACATATTGTTTTTGTCTTTAGTTTCATTATGCTTAGTTGGTTGTAATGACAAATCCAATAGCACAAATAAAACTAATACAAATAACAATTCTCAAGTTGATTCTAGTAAAAAATCGACAAAGCCGAATACTGATTCTACAGATAAAAAATCTGATTCAACTATTAAGAGTGATACCGATAAAAAATCTGATAGCTCAAATAGTTCTTCTGAAGATGATATCTATACAAAATCAAAGTGGCCAATCGATATTGCAAAAGTGATGTATAGAAGATTGGATGAGAGATTTGTCCCTTATATTGATTTAAAAGCTTCAAGACCTGCATCGTTGATGTGTGATTGGGCAAGAGTTGGTTCCATTACTACTATTACTATTTACAGCGATTATTTTGGTGATTTGACTGATTCAATGGCTAGTGAAGTCAAATCCGCTTACGAAAATGAACATTGGTCAGTTACAATCACAAAGGATGATACAACTGAATTCAAAAATGTATTAGAAGCAACAAATCCAGATAATGATTTGACAATTAAACTTTCTGTTGAAAATGAACTTTTAACTTTGACTGTCAAATTCAACGAAAAATTTGATGCTAATAGAGCAAATGGAACTTGGGATGATGAAATATCAGCTGATATGGATTCATTTTTAGATAATCACAGTGCTGATATTCCATATATCTATTTAGGAACTATCAATCCAAATTGTGGAGCAGATACTTATACACCTGAAATTTTAGCAATCAATGGTGGTAGTTGGGATGATCAAATTTTAACTATTGCTAAAAACGCATTTGATAATGCCAATGCTTCTATTTCAAATGAAGAGAATAAATGGACATATGAAGATGGATATTATTCTTCAGTAAAAGCAAAAAGAACTCTTTCTGATGGTTGTAAATTAGAAGTTGAAGTTTTATTGACTAACGATAAACAAGAAAATGAAGTAGCTGAAATGAAAATCCTTCGTAAAGCTGCTTTCACACCTAGTTCTAAAACTGAATGGGCTGATGAAATCAAAAATACTTTCGGCTCTAATTTCGATAATCATTTGATTCCATATTTCTATATCGGTTCTGATACTGTCACTAAAGATGCATCCAGTTATGATAATAATACTGCTACTTTCTATGCAGCTAATTACACATGGGATGACAAGATTTATGATTTAGCAATAACTGCAATTAATAATGACAATAAGAAATATGCAGATGAATACAAGTGGACAATAGAAGATGGAGAAAATGATTTATACGGGACTCGCCAACTAAAATTTACAAAGGATTATGATGATGGATGCAATCTTTCCTTCACACTTGATCATTATGAATATGATGATAACGCCAAAATTGAAGTCAAATTCAAACCTAAATATCAAATACCAGATGGAGCTAAATGGCCAGATAAAGCTATCACATATATGAATGAAAATTTAGGTGGAGTCCTTCCATATCTCCATCTTGGAAATATAACCGATGATTCAGTTGTTTGGAATGCAGATACTTCTACTTTGACAATTCTCGGTGAGGCTTTCTATTCTTCACTTTTAAATGGTGCTAAAGCTACTTATACATCAGATTTAGGATGGAATGGTGGTATGGTTGATGGTGATTACTGGGGAACCACTTATAAATACTTCAAAGCTGAAAAAACAGTTGCTGAAATCAATTCAAAGTTAACACTCACTGTTGATGGAACTTATCACGGTTCTTATTATGATGGAGGAATTGGTGGCTATGCAGTTTTGAAAGTTGTTGTTGATACTCCATATACAGTTCCAAGCGAAGAAAACGCCAAATGGGAAAAGCACACCTTTACAAATACCTATGATTATGATGACCAAATCGATTCAACATTCATCAGCGATAATCTTGATGGTCATGAAATTCCATATGTCTATTTAAATTCTAAAGAAATCAAGACCTATTTTTCTGAATCAAGCAATGAATTAGTTCTCACAGGTGGAAAATGGGATATTGCAGTTTTAGACCATGCAAAATCACAATTTGAAAAAGCTAATTGGACTGATGTTACAAAAGATGATGAAAAAGTCACCGCTAAATTCAGCGCCAGTGATGGATGCGAATTAGATGTACTTGTTCACAAAAATTCGAGTGATAAGATTGAATTAATAGTTAATATAACTTTTGGTTTTGTAACAACTACTGAATGGTCTGATGATATTAAAGCTGCCTTTACAAATAATTTAAACGGACACGAACTTCCACTTATTCAAGTCGGAAGCAAAAATCCAAAACTGAATACATATACAGGTGGTTTATCAATTTCTAATAACAATTGGAAAGAAGGATTATTAGAAGAAACTCAAACAACTTTAAATACTGAAGGATGGAAAAACTTCATTGTCAATAAAACAAGTGATGAAGGATTTGATACCTTAAACGCTTATAAAGAATTCGATGATGGTATTGTTTATTTCACTCTTTCAAATTCCAGTTCTGGTTTATATCTCCAAGCAAATTTCTTCAATAAACCAAGTTCTCAAACCAAAACTGACTGGAAAGATACAGAAAAATCATTCATCGATGATGTAAGTGAAAACAAGTCTTCACTCATTCCATTCCTTTATATGGGAAATGATGAATACACAACAAGTGCAGTCGATTCAACAATCAAAGGAAGTGATTTAAACACTTATTCAGTCATCAAATACTTTGAAACATTACAAACACTTGGATATAAAAATATCACATTATCAATATCAGCTAGTTCATTTGAATTAAATGCAACATATGTTGATGATAAAGGAAATAAAATCGAATTAAAAATCTCTTCTTCATATGATATGTCCTCTATGATGCTTATTCC
>CAVEQA010000115.1:0-3156 GCA_963617725.1 Paludibacteraceae bacterium | reverse complement strand
TTTATATATAGATTCAAAATTGCTTCCTAAAACTATAACCTATAAACAAAACGGTATTTCAATAAGTAATATCAGCACTGATAAGTTTTTAAAAACAACAGATATCTATATCAGATATAAGATGCAACACGATTATTTCTCATCTACATATAAAGATCAAATCCAAGAAAAGCAAAAAGAAATCGAACTATATTTTGGAAATGAGAATGTGTCAGTATTATCATTATATGAAAACACATCTTATGCGACTTTTGATAATTACAACGATAAAGTAACTAAGATTACCCTTGTTGTTCCTGTTTTCTTCCTTCTTTTATCAGCCCTTGTCAATTTGATAACGATGACAAGACTTATCGATGATGAAAGAAAGATAATCGGATGTTATGTCTCTTTAGGAATTCCTAAAATCAGAATCTATTTCAAATATCTGAGTTTTACATTTATATCTTCACTGCTCGGTATCATCATCGGATATTTATTTGGTGTGAAATTATTACCAATTATCATATTCCCAGCTTATAAAACAGTCTTTGATATGGGAAGCTTATATGTATCATATAACCAACCGACATGTTTAATTGTCTCTTTGATATTATTATTGATTTCCTTAGGTGTCACTTTTATTTCTAGCTATACGAGAATGAAAGAAAAACCATCTGATTTGATGAAAAATAAAGCTCCGAAGCCGGGCAAGAAAATACTTCTTGAAAAGATCAAAGTTATATGGAAACCACTTCCTTTTAAATATAAATCCTCAATTAGAAATATATTTAGACAAAGGAAAAATCTCATCTTGACCTCTCTTTCTATTATCGGTTCAACTATTCTTTGTCTTTTAGGATTTGGTTTATACGATATTTCTAATTCATTATTGAATGATCCTGTTTTCTCAAATGTCGCTTCTTCGATGGGTAGTATTTCAACTGTCATTGTAATATTCGCCCTTTTAATGGCGGTTGTTGTCATCTATTCTCTTACCAATATGAACATTCAAGAAAGAGAAAGAGAATTAGCGACTTTAAAAGTTTTAGGTTATCATGATATCGAATGCTCTTTTTACACCTTTAGAGAGATGTTGATGATAACAATATTTGCAACCTTATTAGGACTTCCTATTTCTTATCTTGTTATGTTCTTTGTCTTTGATTATTTAGATTTTGGCAATGTAAATGATGTCAAATTTACTAGTTATATCTTAACTTTTGTCATAATTGTCTTTTCGACAGTTCTAGTTAATTTATTGCTATATTCAAAAGTTAAAAAAGTCGATTTGAATGATTCTTTAAAAGTTATGGAGTGAGATAAATATGAAAATAATGGTGATTAGTGATACGCATAACGATACTAGTTATGTAAGAGAGGTTATTGACATCTTTCAAAATGAAAAATTCGATAAATTATATGTTTTAGGTGATATCGGAGTTGATTCTTTATCGATAATCAACGAAGTCTATGATAAAGTCTTAGCTGTCAAAGGAAACTGTGATTCCTATGAAGAAGAAGATAAGGCCTTATTCAATCTTCCTTATTTGAATTTTGATTATCAATTTGGGAAATTATTTGTCTTAAGTCACGGAAATTATTATAGTCCTTATAATTATGACCAGGATTACAATGTCTTCTTATTCGGTCATTACCACACTTCAATCATCAAAAAGATCGATGAAAATAAAATAGCAGCAAATCCAGGGTCACTTTGTGAACCAAGAGATGGTTATCATTCCTATATGACAATCGATGAGAATGGTATTAAAATAATAGATATAAATTCAAAATCAGTGATCAATTCATTGAAATTTTAAAAAGGAGAGAATATGACAAATATATTGATTGGATCTGATATTCACGGATCATATCATTACGCGAAGAAATTCTTTGAAAAAGTCGAAAAATATAATCCTGAAAAGATATTGTTATTAGGCGATTATTATTATAATGGTGCAAGAAATGTTCCACCGCTTGAATATTCGCCCAAAGATGTCGTAGCTCTTTTGAATCAATATTCATCTAAAATCATCGCTTGCAAAGGAAACTGTGAAAGCGAAGTCGACAGCTGGGTCAGTGAATTTGCAATTTGTGATATGGTCTATCTTCATTATTTTGATAAAGATATCGTTTGTGCTCACGGTCATCACGCAAGCTTTGATTCTCTTCCAAAAGGAAAATATGATATCTTCATTCAAGGACATACTCATATTGGAGTCTTAAAAAAAGAAAATGATATCATCCTAGCAAATCCAGGATCGATATCATTACCTAAGGATAATAGACATTCATATATGGTCATGAATGAAAAAGGAATCAAACTCTACGATTTATTGACTGATGAAGAATGCTTATCAATCGATTTTTGATTTTTATTCAAAAGCTTTTTCAATTTCTTTTGATAATATTTTGGAAAGAGAAATTTAGTGAGTTCATATCTAATACCTTCGTCTTTCTTTCTTAAATACTGATAGTATTTTAAAGTTATAAAAAGAAGAATGAGAACTCCTATGATGCAGGTGAATATGAACAAGAACCAAATGAGTGGTGTAAATTTATCAAATGGAATGAAATTACTGCCTAAGAAGGTGATTGTAAAAACACCAGTCAATCTGAATAAGATAGTACAAACAAAGTTGTAAAGAAATGAGATATCAGTCATCCCAACCACTAATGCAAGAGTATCATCTGGAAATCCCGGAAGCAAATACATAAGTGGAAGTGAAGCTTTACCACCGATAGTCAATAAGTGTTTTGATTTCTCAATCTCCTTATCATCAATTAAAAGAGAAATCAATTTCTTACCACCGAATTTGCCTATTAAAAACATCAAAGAAGAAGTTGAAATAACACTGATAGATAAGACGATAAAAGTTCTAATCATACCGATGAGTGTTTTATCGTTGAAAATCAAATTGCCTAAAGAGATGAAAAACATCGAAGAAATACCAGGAAGAAGATTGACAAGCGGTGAGATGACTAAAAAAAGAAAATAAGTTAAAACTTTATTTTTTTGATAAAAATCAAAAAAGAAATTATTGAGTTTTGATTCACCTGAAAATGTTCTGAAGATAAAAAAACCAATGACAAGAATTGAGATGATAGTCAGGATGATTGTTAAAAATTTGATGAGATTTTTACTAGCACTTTTCTTTTTCATACAAATATTAT
>CAVEQA010000114.1:0-3229 GCA_963617725.1 Paludibacteraceae bacterium | reverse complement strand
ATATCTGATTGCTTCAAAAATTCTTAAAGAAAATTGACAACCTATATTTTTATTTCAGACCTGATAGAGGAGGTTTAATTATGAAAAGTAATTTTAAAAATTTAGATCCGAAAGATAATTTTTATCAAACATCATTATTTTTCCCAATGCCTGTTGTTATGATTGGAACTCTTACTGAGGACAATAAGACAACTTTAGGGCCTTATTCTTTATTAGCACCATATTATATCGCTGGAAAAGATTATTATGCGATGTTATTAGAATGCAGAAATTCATCCAATACCGCTCAAAACTTATTGAGAAATGGAAAATGCACCTTGAATTTCATCACTGATGATTCAAAATTATTCAAAGAAGCAGTCAGAATGGGATGGCCGGGTGATAAACCAGAAGAAAAGATGAAAAATTGTCTTTTTGAATTAGAAGATAGTCAATCTCAAGATGAACATCCAAATGAAGTCTATCCAAAAATTGTCTCTCAAGCCTATCAAGTTATCGAATGCACATGGATGAGAGATCTTGATGGTGCAAGTGATGATAAACCAGGATGCTTAGATGGTTATGAAGGACCATATCACAATTTCAATGGTATCACATCAAAATTCGGTGCTCATTTCATTCTTCGCATCGACCATATTGATATGAAAGAAAAATATTGGAATTCAATTGTCAATGGTGTCAATAGAAACAATTTCCCGAGAGTTCCTGTTGATTATGGATATAGAGATAGTAAAAACTTCTGGTGTTCAAAATTTAAAAAGCCTCATGGAGAGATGTTACCGATGAGAGAGACAAGTGTCTCTAGTGTTAGATATGCTGCTGAACGTTTACAAACTGATGTCAAATTTACAGATGATGCCCTTGCTAAACTTGTCAAAGTGCCAAGAATATTCCTTCCAACTGCTCTTAAAGGTTGCGTCAAGTGGGCCGAAGAAAACAATGTGAAAGTCATCACTGAAAAAGAAATGGCAATCATCAATGATAAGAGAGCTAAAGAAAAACAAAAATAGAGGTATAAGAAATGAAAATCGCAATTGCAGGTGCCTTTGGACACTTAGGATATGATGTATTAAAACAAGCTGTTGAAAAAGGATATGAAGTAGTCGCTTTAGATTTGAATGAAAAAGAAGTGCCTGAAAAAGGAAAATATAATTTCCATAAGATTGATGTAACTAATAAAGATACATTAATTGACACTTTAAAAGATGTTGATGTTTTAGTTTCAACTGTTGGATTAGTTTCAAAATCCGCAAAACTTACCAATTATGATATCGATTTGAACGGTAATTTAAATCTCTTAGATGAAGCTAAAAAAAGTGGTGTAAAGAAATTTGTCTATGTCTCTGTCATCCATGCAGAAACAGCACCTGATGTGCCAATGTTAGATAGCAAATACAAATTTGAAGAACAATTAAAAAAATCCGGTTTAGAATATGCGATTGTTAGACCTACTGGATATTTCTATGATATCGCTCATGTCTTTATGCCGATGATTGAAAAAGGAAAGGTAACTCTTTTAGGGAAGAAAGACTATCCTGTCAATGTCATCGATACTTCTGATTTAGCTTCTTTCATCTTAGAAAAAGTTGAAGTAAAAGAAAATTCTTTCGATGAAATCGGTGGAAAAGAAGTCTATACCTATAAAGAAATCGCTGAGATGTTCTTCAAAGCTGCCAATAAGAAAGTCAAAATCAGCCGTGCTCCTGTTTTCTTATTTGATTTGATCATCAAAAAAGCAAGCAAGAAAAATGATGGAAGTGAAGCTATCATTCGCTTCAGCAAATGGACTTTAACCCATGCAATGGAAGGAAGTGTCAAATATGGAAATAAGTCCTTTAAAGAATATATCAATTCGTTATATTCTAAGGAGGCAAAATGATGTTAGAAAGTACTTGTCAATTTTGGATCCTTGTCGCTATCATGTTTGCTATTGCCCTGCTTCTTTCTTCTATCGGATTTAAAAAGTTTGTTTATTTCTTATCAGTAGGCTACGGACTTGCAGTCTTAGGAATCGGAATAGCATTGATGATATTCACAGCAGGTAAGTTTGATTTTGTCAATATTTACAATAATAGCTTTGTGAATTTTATCTTAGCTGCTGTTCTCATTCTTTACGGAATGAGACTAGCTGGATTTCTTCTTTTCAGAGAAATCAAATCAGCAAGCTATCGTAAGACCTTAGAAAAAGTCTCTGGACAAGATGAAAAGAAAATGCCATTCTTTGTCAAAGTCACTATCTGGATATCAGTCGGTATTCTTTATGTCATGCAAACATATCCAGTCATCTATAGAGTTGGTGGTTCTTTCCCTAGTGAGAAACTTGGAATCATCGCTCCTCTTGTCGGTGCTTGTATCGCACTTATCGGATTAACTATTGAAACCACTGCTGATTTACAAAAGAGTGCTGCTAAAAAGAAAAATTCTCACACATTTGTCTCAACTGGATTATTCAAATATGTCAGATGTCCAAACTATTTAGGTGAAATTATCTTCTGGACAGGAATTTTTGTCTCAGGATGTGATATCTATAAAGCAGACTGGGCTGCATGGCTTATTTCAATCTTAGGGTATTTGCTCATCATCTATGTCATGGTAAGCGGCGCAAAACGATTGGAAATACGTCAAAAGAAGAATTATGGAAATGATCCAAAATTCCAAGAATATTGTAAGAAAACCCCTATATTAATGCATATCATCCCTATCAAATCTTTAGAAAATGTAAGTTGGATTAAGTGATATGACTTACATAGTTGAATTCAAAGATGCACCGAGAAACGGTATGATATTACAAGGAATATACGACCTTATTCCTGTAATCTTATTCATGATTGGAAGCGTTATATTACTCAGAACTTTATATTCGAAGATGGTCAAAGGATGCTACTGTCTTTTAGCAGCAGGAAGCATCATGGTCTTCTTTGCCGGTGTCTTAAAAGCTTTCCACAAAATCATTATGGGAGTCTTCCAAGTCGATTATATAATCTTAGATAAACAATTCACACCAACTCAATCTATCGGATTCTTGCTTTTGTTTTTAGCATTGCTTGGAATGTTCACTAATCATAATACTGACAATATTGGAGTTAAAACTAATCTAATTTCACTTCCTATTCTTTTAATTTTCTTAGCTGAAGAAACAAAAGTCGGAGATAGCGGATTGAAAGCTTATACTAATATCTGGCCATTCCTCATCGTTATGATAATTGGTGCTGCTGGATTTCTCATCATG
>CAVEQA010000113.1:0-3296 GCA_963617725.1 Paludibacteraceae bacterium | reverse complement strand
GCATTAAAATATTAAAATATATAAGCATTTAGAAAGAAAAAAATATGAATTTCATTGAAAAACGGACAGAACCTATCAAAGAATACCTTATTGATCATCCAAAATTGAAAAGATGGCTTTTATGGATTGGAATTACAATCGTTGAACTTATTTCGGGCTTTATCTTTGCTTTTGGCTTTAAAGCTTTTATCAATCCACCATCTGGAACTGTTGAAATTTGGAAACAACAAGAAGCTTTAAAAATTTCTCAAGCAGAGAAACAAGGGATAATAATTTATCCTAAAATCACGGATTATGATGTCAAATCTCCAAGTCATTTGATATCTGGTGGAGCCTCAGGTGCCTCACAAGTGATTGTTAAATTTATATCTATGTTTATAAATTTGAGTGCACTTGGTAACGGAACTGATATTGAAAGTTTGCTTATTTCCCTTCTATATTTTGGAATTAATATTCCTCTTTTCATCCTCTCTTGGAAAAAGCTTACAAAACAATTTACTATCTTCACCTTGCTTAATGTTGGCTTTACATCATTATTTATCCAAATTATTCCTGATAGTTTCATCGGAATGGTGGTTAATGTTTATTCCGATTCTCTTGCTAGATCTATGTTCGGTGGTTTGACTACAGGTATAGCTTCTGGCTTAGCAATGATTGTTGGTAGTTGTGGTGGAGGTTCTGATATTATAAGTATGTATTTTTCAGAGAAAAAATCCACTTCAGTAGGAAAATATTTTATGATTATCAATTCCTCAATCGTACTTCTTTATGTCGTTTTCTCAATTATGGGGCATTCGATACATCCTGAATGGAACACTCAAGATAACAGCACAGTTATCACACTTGCGCTATATACAATTGTGTATTCTGTTGTTGCTTCAAAGACACTAGATATTTTAAATCAAAAGAATAAAAAAGTTGAAATACAAATTTTCACTACAGATGAAAGGTTGCCACTAGTTTTAGTTCGTGCGTTCCCTCATAGCGCTACAACTGTTGAAAGTAAAGGTGCTTTCTCTGGTAATAAGAATTATATGGTTTATATGGTCATTTCGAAATCTGAAGAAAAACAAGCTGCCAAGCTTGTAAAAAAAGTTGATCCAAATTCTTTTTTCACTATCATAGAAATAAATCAAGTATTTGGAAGATTCCACCGAAAACCTTTAGATTTATAAGTTTACAAATGTTAGTATTATAGTTAATTATTTAATGAAAGGATTATTGAAATATGGCTACAAATAGACAATTAGCAGAATTGATTTTCCCTGATGTTAAGGAAACTATTGCAGATCTTGATAAAAGATATGCACCTAGAACTTTAAAAGAAGGTGCTGAAGTTACTCGTTTTGCTCCTTCTCCAACTGGCTTTTTACATACTGGTTCTTTATTTACTGCAATGATTGCTCATAAGTTTGCTCAACAAACTGGTGGAGTTTATTTCTTCAGACTTGAAGATACAGATCAAAAAAGAGAAATTGCTGGTACAGGTCTTGATTTAGTCAATCAATTGAAGAAATTTGATATTGTTGCTAATGAAGGATATTTTGGTGATCATGAAGAAGGCGATTATGCCCCTTATGTTCAAAGTAAAAGAGCAGAAATTTATAAGGTTGTCATCAAAGAATTGATCAAAAAAGGTAGAGCTTATCCTTGTTTTTGTACTAAAGAAGATCTTGATGAATTACGTCAAGTACAAGAAGCTAACAAAGTTATTCCTGGATATTATGGTCAATATGCTAGATGCCGTCATTTGACAATTGAAGAAGCTATGGAATTGATAAAATCTGGAAAGCCATATGTCATTCGTTTTAAATCAAAGGGAAATCATCTCAATCACATCAAAGCTCATGATGAAATCAGAGGCGATATGGATTTAACAGAAAACGACCAAGATATTGTCATTTTAAAAAGCGATGGACTTCCAACCTATCATTTCGCCCATCTTGTTGATGATCATTATATGGGAACAACTCTTGTCACTCGTGGTGAAGAATGGATTTCTTCACTTCCAATCCATTTAGAACTTTTTGAAGCTATGGGATGGAAAGCACCAAGATATGCTCATTTACCAGTTATTATGGTCACTGACAAAGATACTGGAAATAAGAGAAAACTTTCTAAGAGAAAAGATCCTGAGGCAGCAGTAAGTTTTTTCTTACAAGAAGGATATCCAAAAATGGGTATTATCAAATATTTGATGACCATTGCTAATTCTGATTTTGAAGCTTGGATGATGGCAAATCCTAAAGGTGATATCAAAGATTTCAAATTGACCTTTGAAAAGTTTTCTCTTGATGGCGCTTTATTTGATATGCCAAAACTTGCTAATATCTCTAAAGAAGTTTTGAGTTTGATGACAAAGGATGAGTTTACAGATGAAGCTTATGCCTGGGCCAAAGATTATAGTCCTGAATTAAAAGACTTTATCGATAGAGATAGAGAAAAGTTTGCTAATATCATCAATATTGAAAGAGAACAAGCTAAGCCTCGTAAAGATTATGAAAAATTTTCCGATGTTGCCTGTAAGATTGCTTTCTTCTATAATGATAAATTTGATTCTTTAGTTTCTAATACTGTCTTACCATTTAATGAGTTTATTTCTAAAGATATAATCAAAGAGTTTTTAAGTGATTTTGCAAATAACTTTGATCTTAAAGAAGATGAATCTACATGGTTTGCTTCTATGAAGGTTTTAGGAAGTAAACATGGCTTTGCTGATGATAGAAAAGTTTATAAAGCTAATCCTTCTAATTACAATGGTTGGTATGCTGACGCTATTTCTTTGATCAGAATTGCAGTTTGTGCATCTACTCAATCTCCAAAATTATATGATGTTTTAAAAATCCTCGGCAAAGATGAGGTCGTGCGTAGAATTTCATTAGTCACATCTAAGCTTTAAATTATATGGGGTTTCAGCAAATGAAATCTTTGGAAACAGAAAATACAAGCAAAAAAGGTGTTATTATAAAAAAAACTATCAAAGCAGTCCTGTTTATGACAATAACAGGACTAGCTTTATATTATGTATTAAAAGATGATTTCTTTGGTACCTTTAAAAAACTATTAAATATCGAATTGATTCCTTTTTTTGTTTGCTTGTTCATGTCTCTATTGATGCCTATTTTTGATGGAATTATAATTTCATTATTTTCAAGAATTTATAAGAAAAATTATAAATTCACCGATGGATTCATTTGCTCAATCATCAGTTCTTGTTTTTCAGCTTTTAATAAAGCTGGTGGACATCTTATTGAGGCAGTGACTCTTTGCAAACAAAAAGTCGAATCATATCATGC
>CAVEQA010000112.1:0-3470 GCA_963617725.1 Paludibacteraceae bacterium | reverse complement strand
CATTATCAGTTTTCATCTTTTTGAGTTCAATTACCATAAAAATAATGGTGAAAATCAAACTTAAACAATCAGAGATAGGGGCTGACCATAAGATACCTATGATTCCAAGACCCATTGGCAAACAAATTGTTAATGGAACAAAGAAGATAACATCTCTTAACATTGATAAAATTGCTGCTTTAATTGGACTAGAGATAGATTGAAGGAAGATGGAAGATACTTTTTCAATGATAGTTAAGGTTATCATAGAAAGGTAAATTCTAATAGTCATAGAACCAAATTCATAATAAAGTTCTTTATTTGATGTATTAGCACCAAAGATAGAAAGAATTTGAGTTGGGATGGTTTCAAATAATAAGGTAGCAATTAAACCGACAATGACTGAAGAAATCAAAACTATCTTATAACATTTTTTAACTCTATCATATCGTTTCGCACCATAATTATATCCAACTACTGGTTGAGCACCACAAGCAATACCAACAGCAATGTTTATAACGATTGAAAACACCTTCATGACAATTCCGACAATTGCTTGAGGATCATTGATTCCGTATTTTGAATTAGCGCCATAAACAGCTAACATATTCATAGAAACAATTGATATGATGACAATACAAATTTGAGTTAAGAATGATGAAAAACCTAATTTGAAAACTTCAAGTACAGATTTTGAATCTATCAAGAATGATTTGAAGGTCAATTTGAAAGTTTTAGGCTTGATAAAATAGATAGTTGAAATTACAAATGATAGCATTTGACCAATGATAGTTGCTAAAGCAGCACCAGTGAGTCCCATATTCAAGCCTAGAATCATAACTCCATCTAAGATGATGTTACAAACTGCACCACTTACCATAGATATCATTGCAATTTTTGGACAGCCATCAGCTCTGATGATTGAATTCATGCAGTTCATAATGATGTAGAATGGGAAACCTAAAACAATAATCAAACCATATTCATGAGCTTTTTCTAATGATTCGGCTGTCTTAGCACCGAAAAAAGAAAGAATGTTATCTAATAAAGGAAGACAAATTGCATAGAATAAAGCTGAAAAAATAACAGCTAATGTGATAGAAGTTCCTACTGCTATCGGAAGTTTTTCTTTTTGTTTTCTTCCTAAACAAAGAGACATATAAGCAGCACAACCATCACCTAATAATAAACCAAAGGCTAAAGCGATATTTGTAAGTGGAAAGACAATAGTTGTAGCTGTATTACCAATAGCACCGACAGAGGAGTTACCGATAAAAATCTGATCGACAATATTGTATAAAGCACTGATTAATAAGGAAAGAATGCAGGGAACTGAGAATTTAAAAATAAGTTTTCCGATCTTTTCCTTTTCTAAATAATCTTCTGAATTCATAATACCTCCAAATAAAAAAGACATCAGTATTGTCTCCTCGTCGGACAGGTGGGGAGACGACGCTTAATGTCTATTTTAAACCGCATTTATTTTCACAAAATTTATATTTTTATGTAATTGATTTTTTTAGAAAGCGTTTCCAGTCTTTTATTTATTACATCATTTTTTATAATAGGAAAGTTATTTTTTTGTTAGGGGTAAATAAATATGAATGAAGAAAATAATGAACAAGAAAATTTAAATGATTCCGACCTTATTTTAAAAGAATCGGATACTGAAAAAATACAAAATGATGAAGATGATATTTTGATAGATATCGAATCAGATTCCGATAAAATCATCAGAAGGCATAAGAGTTTTAAACAGTTATTTCGCTCATTTTTCTCCATCAGAGATGATGTTGCAAGTCATGATGAAATCAAAGCGAGAATTATGGCAGGTGGAAGAATAACTGGAACTAATGCAGTCATTTTAATCTGCGCTATCATCATTGCTTCTGTTGGATTGTATACTTCATCAACAGCAGCCATCATCGGAGCTATGCTTATCTCTCCTTTGATGGGAACAATCATCTGTATCTCATACGGTGTTGTCTCTATCGATTTTAAAATCATCAAGTCATCAACTAAAGGATTGTTATTTCAATTCTTGATTGCCATCACCATCTCAACGTTGTTCTTTTTGATAACACCAAAGATCGAACCGACAAGTGAATTGCTTGCAAGAACTAATCCTACTATTTACGATATCTTAATAGCTTTCTTCGGAGGACTTGCAGGAATTGTCGCTCAGACAAGAGAAGAGAAATTCTCAAATGTAATTCCTGGTGTCGCAATTGCAACAGCACTGATGCCACCAATTTGTACGATGGGATATTCGCTTGCAAATGCCCAGTGGACAATGCTATATAAATCAGCATTCTTACTTCTCATCAACATATATTTCATCTTTGCTTCCTCTGCTGTTGTTCTTTCAATTCTCGATGTTCCAAAAGTCAAAGGATTGACAGCAAAACAATGGAAGATACTGCATTCAAAGATGATCAGAAATGTTGTCTTTATCATGATACCTGTCATCATATTCTTGACATTATTTGGTATCGGTATCATTTAACTATTTCCTTCCTATTTAGGAAGGATTTTTTAAAATTTATTTACTAGTCAATTGATTATGTGTAAAAATAAAATAGATATAAAAGGCGCGGTTTTATGACTTATACAAAGATTAAAATTACAAAAGAGGATGATGAAGAATTATATCGTGTTATCCTAGTAAAAGAAGATTTGGAATTATTTGAATTAGCAAGTGCTATCGTTTATTTTTTAGGTGGTGAAATATCTCGTTTTACAATGATATCAAATGGTGATAAGAAATATGTAAAAGCATCATATTTTAAAAACGAAAATGGTAAAAATAATCTTTATATTGCTGATTATCATCTTACTGATTTAAGCTCTGAATTTGTATTGATATACGATGATAAAATGAAGTTTAAATGTCAAATCTTAGAGGATAAAATCGAATTAGAAGATGAAAGAGAATTCATATTGATTGATGGAAAAGGTAAGGAGATTACAAAGCCAGAAGAAGCTAATAACAACAATTTAGATATTGATGTAAAAGCGATAAATTATGATTTTACTAAAAATTATAAATCAATATTTGACAATGCAGTAAAAGATGAAGCAACCTATATTATTAAAAATGATTTGAATATTAAAGAAATGATTGATGATACTGTTTTATCTAAGATTTATTTTACATATCTTAACAAAAGAAGTGAAGAATATAATTTATATATTCTCAACGAAATCAAGAATGATATTACAAAGCAAAAGATGATTGATGAATCAAAAGAAAAACTTATAAAAGCTAAAGTCAATAATGTAGATGATATAATTGATAAAATAATTTCCACTTCAACTTTCTTTATTGTCTTCACGGGTGATGAATGCACTTTTACTCGATTCGAAATTGAATTTCATAAAAGAGTAAATAGCTTGAACCTTTATCCACGAATCTACAATGAATAAGTATAACTTAGTTGATAGTATTTTTAAAATTGTTGATTTTGCAAGGCCATATTTAGCATATATTC
>CAVEQA010000111.1:2689-3491 GCA_963617725.1 Paludibacteraceae bacterium | reverse complement strand
TAAGATGATTGCTGGTGAAAAAGTCGATGTTGATGTTTCGATGTTTGGCAATGATCTAACTAAGGTTGATTCTAAAGATTCAGCTTTAACTATTCTAATCCATTTAGGATATCTTGCTTATGATGAAGAAAATAAAGCATGTTTTATTCCTAACCATGAAATAAAGGAAGAATTTGAAAGAGCGCTTAAGAAATTGAATTGGATGGAAATCTATAATCCAATCGATAATTCAAAGAAATTATATGAAGAAACATTAAAAGGAAACACTGAATTCATCAACTCTACATTAGATAAGAATCATAAAGATTTAGCAGGACCATTCAATAAGAATAAAGAAGATATCTTAGGAGTTATTGTTTCTATTTCTTATTATTATGCTCATAGATATTACAATTTCAAAAAAGAAGATATGTCAGTTCTTGGTAGAAGTGATGTAACACTTATTCCTAAAGATAATAATCATATTCCTATGATCTTTGAACTTAAAGCAGGAAGAACACCTGATGAAGCCATTTCTCAAATCAAAGAGAAAGAATATATTAACGGATTAGGTGATTATAAAGGTAAAGTAATTCTTGTTGGTATCTCATATACTAAGAGATTAAAACATAGTTCAAAAGTTGAAATCATTGAAATTTAATAAATATTAGTAATATAGAAAGGAGGTAAGTATGGCATTATATTTGAATCAAGGTATAAACAAATTTTTAGAATATAAAAATTCTAGAATTTTTGTTGATAAATCAATGCTTATAAATGAATGCAATGTCAATATAGGTTCAACTGATAAGTATATGTGTAT
>CAVEQA010000111.1:0-2679 GCA_963617725.1 Paludibacteraceae bacterium | reverse complement strand
CATAGATATTACAATTTCAAAAAAGAAGATACATCAGTTCTTGGTAGAAGTGATATTTCTTTCATTCCAAAAGATAGTAATCATATTCCTTTTATAGTTGAATTGAAAATTGATTCAACACCAGAAGATGGTATTGAACAAATAAAAGAGAAAGAATACTTTAATTCACTTGGTGATTATAAAGGAGATGTCTTACTTCTTGGAATCAGTTATGATTCAACAACACTTAAACATTCTTCGAAGGTAGAGATTATTAAACTTTAAAATCTTTTATTTTTTTATATTTTATTAAAAGTTGTTTAAATCAAAAAAACTGGTTATTTAAGTTTGATCACTAATTTAACCAGTTTTTTAACTTTTCACTTTTTAAATTTATGTTTTAACATGAACATCGAGATAAAGACTAATATCATTGTAAGTCCTGTATCTGCTACGACTGAAACGATAAGTGGAAAATCTTTAATCGTTGCAGCTAATATCATAATTGTCAATTTAACTATCAAGGTGAAGGCGATATTGAATATCATATGATTTCTGACAAGGGTTGCTATTTTTAATGATAAAGATAATTTATTTGGATTATCGTTCATAATGACTAAATCAGCATTGTCGATTGCTAAATCACTACCTTGTCCGCCCATTGCTATTCCGACATCACTTAAAGCGATACTTGCTGCATCGTTGATGCCATCTCCCATATAAGCGACAGCTTTTGTATTTGTTTCTTTTATTTCTTTTAACATGTTTGTCTTATTTTCAGGTAATAAATTTGAATGATATTCATCTAAATTTAATTCTTCAGCAGTCTTTTTTGCTGTTTCTTCTTTATCACCTGTCAACATTATGACTTTGATATCATTTTGATGTAAGTTTTCAACTAACTCTTTTGATTCTTTTCTTATCGTATCTGAACAAATTACATAACCAACATAAGAATTATCAATTGCTAAATAAACAATACTTCCTAGACCATCGACTTGTGGAGCTTCAATGTTATTTGATTTCATCAATTTAGCATTGCCGGCTAAGATTTTTTTATTTTGATAGGTGCAGGAAATTCCTTGACCTGCTATTTCTTTGTAATCAAGAATATCACCATCGAATAGTTCTTTGCTTTCCTCTTGCATGATTGCTAGAGCTATTGGGTGATTTGAATGAGATTCAGATGCCTTTAAGTAGGTTAGGAATTCTTCTTTATCAATATTTGTTTCAACTTTAGTCACTTTGAAATTGCCATGGGTTAAAGTTCCTGTCTTATCTGTTACTAATGTTCCTAAATTTGATAGTGAATCAAAGATAGAACCACCTTTGATGATGATACCGTTTTTACTAGCTAAGCCAATACCTGCAAAATATGTTAATGGTATAGATATGACTAAAGCACATGGGCAAGAGATGATGAGAAGATTTAAAGCTCTATATATCCAATTTTCCCAAACAGCAGGATTTTGCATATCAATTATAAGAGGTGGGACTATCATCAATATGATTGCTAAACTTACTACGATTGGTGTATATATCTTTGCAAATTTGTCGACAAATCTTGTCGCTTTTCCCTTGCTTTCTGAACTTTCTTCGATGAGATTTAGGATTTTAGAAACTGTATTATCTTTATACTCTTTTGTGACTTGAATATTGATAGATCCTTCTTTTAAGATTGTTCCTGCATTGATGGCTTCTCCAGTTTGCTTTTTAACAGGTACTGGTTCACCATTTAAGGATGACATATCTATAAAGCCTTCACCTGAAATGATATTTCCATCGGCTGGTAAGATTTCACCTACTCTACATGAGATGATATCTCCGATTTTTAAATCTTCTGGTTTGATATCTATCACTTTGTCATTTTCTACTTTATGAGCAATTTGAGCTCTAAGACCAACTGCGTTTATGATTGCTTTATGTGATCTATTATCAGCGATATCTTCAAACATTTCTCCGATTTGGAATAAGAACATTACCATAACACCTTCAATGAATTCATTCATTTCAGGTCCGAATGCACGGATTGCGAAAGCGCCGATTGATGCAATTATCATCAAGAAGTCTTCACTGAAGATTTCATGTTCTTTGAATACATCTTCTAGTGATTCAATGAGAACATCGTAAGCTAGAATTATCCAAGCTATCAACATAACTATTAAATTAGTTATCAAATTGAAGTTTGTTTCATTCAAATAGAAATAACCAACTGCTGCTAGAATACCACCTATTATTAATCTAGCAAGTTTGATGCAGAATTCTTTGTTGAATATTGATTCTTCTTCCATGCTTCACCTCCAAATATGAATGTTCGTTCATATGATGTTTATATTATATGAATGTATGTTCATACATGTCAAGATAGATATGAATAAATTTTCATATGTTTTTTAAAAATAAAAGGTTGCACTATTAGGTGCAACCACTATTTAGAAATTTAAGGTGAAAGTAGAACCTACATCTATGATTGATTCAACTTTGATTTTTATCGAATAATTCAAACAGATATGTTTGACTATCGATAGTCCAAGTCCAGTCCCTCCTAGTTTTCTACTTCTAGCTTTATCAACTCGATAGAAACGTTCGAAAATTCTGTTCAGATCATTTTTTGGTATTCCAATTCCTGTATCTGATATCGATAACTGTTTAAAAGCAGAATTTATTTTGATATTGATATTTCCATTTTCCTTATTATAT
>CAVEQA010000110.1:0-3607 GCA_963617725.1 Paludibacteraceae bacterium | reverse complement strand
GGTAATCAAAATGAAAGAAAAAGAAATTTCGGTTCGTCACATTTATTTTACATTGTTAAAAGAAGGCACTAAAAAAGTAGAAGGACGTCTTTATGATTCATTTTTTAGAGATTTAGATATTGGAGATAAACTCATTTTCATCGATGAAACAACAAGTGAAAAATTGAAAACTACTGTTTTAAAAATTGATGTCTTTAAAGGTTTTGATGAAATGATAAATCATTTTGGAAGAGAAGTCTTAGGATTTGCTTCCCATTCTTATGAGGATACATTAAAAACATATAATTCCTTTTACACAGCAGGAGAAATCAATGAGCTTGGTGTTTGTGGTGTAACTGTTGAAAAAGAATAGAGGTGAAACATGCGTGAACTTCATTTACATTTAGATGGTTCTTTAAGGCCAAGTACTGTTTTAGATTTATATCATGAACAAAATATCATTCCACCCTGCGATGATGTTTTGACTATGAAAAAGATGTTGACTGCTGATCCAAATTCAAAAATATTAGCTGATGTTTTAAGAGTTTTTAATATTCCTTTAAAAGTTTTACAAAGGAAAGAAGCCTTAAAAAGAGCTAGCAAAGAACTTGTTGAAGATTTAGCAAGTCAAGGAAATGAATATGCTGAAATTAGATTTGCACCTCAACTTTCAACAAGAGAAGGTCTTTCTCAAAAAGAAGTTCTTGATGCTGTAATTGAAGGTGTCAAAGAAGGTTTAAAGACATCTCCTAGTATTAACATCGGTCTTCTTTTATGCCTTATGAGAGGTGGAACTAAAGAAGAAAATAAAGAATCTGTTCTTTTAGCAAATGAATACAAAGGAAATTTTGTTAAAGGTTTAGATTTAGCTGGTGATGAAAACAATTATCCTTGTGCATTATATGAAGATGAATTTGCTTTAGCTAAATCTTTATCGATTCCTTTTACAATTCACGCTGGTGAAAGTTTAGACTTAGATAATGTTAAAAACGCAATTAAATTCGGAGCTAAACGTTTAGGACATGGTGTATCTTTATTACAAGACAAAGAACTTATGCATATTGTAAAGGAAGAAGGAATCTTAGTTGAATGTTGTTTGACTTCTAATATCCAAACAAGAGAAGTCACTGATTTAAGAAAACATCCTCTTAGAGATTTCTTCGATTATGGTATTAGAGTAAATATCAATTCAGATAACCTCACAGTTTCTGATACAAATATCAAAAAAGAATACGATTTAGCTAGAAAATATCTATCTTTTACTGAAGATGAATTATCTTTAATTGATAAATATGCTATTGATGCTTCTTTTTAAATTGTAAATTAACAGTAAGCGTTTTCAAATAATTTGTATACAAATTACAATCAAATAGTTTATAATTTTGGTGTTAGAAAAATGGATATATGGAACCAGGTATTGGTGGTTCCCTTTCTAGCCTCAACCGTAACGAGGACTATCCATTTAATGCTTGACATATAAACGGCAAACATTAAATGGGTACAATTAACATTGTGTCCATTTTTTTATTTATTTTCTTAGCATACATAGGAGGAAATCAAAAGTATGAAGAAAACATTAGGTCTTGTCGTTTTATCAGTTTTAGCTCTCACTGGATGTGGTACAAACAACAATACATCCGACGGCAAATTAAAGATTGCTATGCTTACCGATGCTGGTACTGTTACCGATGGTTCTTATAACCAAACAACATGGGAAGCAATCGAAGCTTACAAAAATGATAATGCTGATAAAGTTTCAGAAGTTAAATATTTCCAACCAGCAACTTCCAACACTTCTGCTTTCGAAGACTCTATTGGTCAAGCTGTTAAAGCTGGTTTCAACACTATCATTTGCCCAGGATATTATTTCCAAGAAGCTTTCCAAAATGTCGCTGACACTTATCCAACCGTCAACTTCATTGGTCTTGATTTCACAACCGATAAAACTTACAGCAATGTTTCTACTATCACCTTCAAAGAAAATGAATCCGGTGTTTTAGCAGGATATGCTGCAGTTATTGATGGATATAGAAGTTTAGGTTTCTTCGGTGGTATGGCTCAACCTGCTCCTATCCGTTATGGTTTAGGTTATGTTTATGGTGCATATTATGCCGCTCATGAATTAGGTTTAACTGAATTTGAAGTTAAAGCTGATAATTATAAATATGCTGGTTCCTACCTCTCTGATCCAAAATTCAACACTATTGGTACTGCTATGTATGATAGTGGTGTTGAAGTAATCTTCACAGCTGCTGGTGGTGCAGGTGATTCTATCATTGCTGTCTCCGATGCTGATAAAAATCGTATGATTATCGGTGTTGATACTGATGAATCTCAAAAGAAAACTTCAGTTATCACTTCTGCTACTAAAGGTTTAAAGAGTGCTGTCTATCTTGAATGCAACAAGATTTTAAATAGCACCTTCAAAGGTGGTGCCCAATTCTTAGGTATCAAAGATGATTGCTGTGATGTTATTTTAGGTGATACTTCTCGTTTCAAGAACAAAGATAATACTGTCGCAAAAACTCAAGCTTTCATCAAAACTTTAAAAGCTGGTACTGTCACTGTTCCTTCTTATTCTACTGAAGATACAACTTTAGCTGATTTCAAAACAGCTATTGAAGGTTTTGGATATACTTGCTCTGAAGCATTAATCGATGCTATCAAAGGCGAAACTAAGTAATCAGTAAATAAAAAGCAAAACACATCTCAAGCTTTTTAGCTTGAGATGGTTTTTCATTTTTAAGGAGGCAATAAATGGATCAAGAAAAAAAAGTAGCTGTTTCAATGAAAAATATCAGCAAATCATTCGGATCTCTTCACGCTTTAAAAGATGTTTCATTTGAAGCAAGATATGGGGAAATCCATGCAATATTAGGTGAAAATGGTGCAGGTAAATCAACTCTTATGAGCATACTTTTTGGTATGTTAAAAGCTGATAAAGGTCAAATTTTCATCAACGAAAAAGAAGTTAAAATGAACGATGCAAATGATGCAACCAATTTAAAAATTGGTATGGTTCATCAACATTTTAAATTAGTCAATGATTTTACAGTATATGAAAACATTGTCTTAGGAGTTGAAGAAACCAAAGGTATCACTCTTGCTAAAAGAAAATCATATAAAAAGATTCAAGAAATTTGTAAGAAATATGGAATTGCACTTTCTTTGGATAAGAAAATCAAAGATATCTCTGTTGGTATGCAACAAAGAACTGAAATTGTCAAAGTTCTTTTTAGAGATGCAAATATTTTGATTTTTGATGAACCAACTGCTGTTTTAACTCCTCAAGAAATTGATTCATTTATTGAAATCTTAAAGAATCTCAAAAAAGAGAATAAATCAATCATCTTAATCACTCATAAACTTGATGAAATCAAAAAATCAAGTGATGTCTTTACTGTTTTAAGAAAAGGTGAAACAGTTGGAACATATGATGTCGATAAAAAATCTACTACTGAAATGGCTTCTTTGATGGTCGGTAGACAAGTCAATTTTAAAACTGATAAGAAACCAGCTAATCCAAAAGAAGTAGTTTTAGATGTCAAAAATCTCTCCTGTGGAGTCAAGCATTCTAGAAAGAAAGCTTTAAATAATGTTTCATTAAAAGTAAGAGCTGGAGAAATCG
>CAVEQA010000109.1:0-3669 GCA_963617725.1 Paludibacteraceae bacterium | reverse complement strand
TAAATATCCCTGTTGGTATGCTTCTAATTTAGATGTTGAAAACTGCACTTTCTTAGAAATGTCTAGATCAGGAATTTGGTATACCAATAATTCTAAATTTAAGAATCTCAACATCATCGCTCCGAAGGAATTCAGAAGATGTGATAAAATAAATCTTGAAAATATCAATTTTGAGAATGCTAGTGAAACCTTATGGAACTGCACTGGTGTTAAATTGAAAGATATTAAAGCAAAAGGCGATTATTTCATGATGAATTCATCTGATGTAAAAATCGATAATCTTAAATTAGATGGAAATTATTTCCTTGATGGCGGAAAGAATATTCGTATTAGTAACTCAATATTAAAATCTAAAGATGCTTTTTGGAATTGCGAAAATGTCCTCGTTGAAGATAGTGTAATAGATGGCGAATATCTCGCTTGGAATTCTACAAATGTGACCTTCAGAAGATGTAAAATTTATTCTCATCAAGGACTTTGTTATATAAACAATCTCAAGATGGAAGAATGCGAACTTATCGACTCAGATCTAACCTTTGAATACTGTTCTAACATTGATGCCACACTTTTAAATGAAGTTGATTCTATCAAGAATCCGATATCAGGAATTATCAAGTGCAAGAATGTTAAAGAACTTATAAGAGAAGAAGAAAGTCTTGATTTTTCAAAAGTGAAAGTGATGATTGAGGAGAACTCTAAATATGTCGAAATATGATTTTGATAAAGTAGTAGATAGAAGAAATACTGATTCTATAAAGTGGGATTTTGAAGATGGTATGCTACCTATGTGGGTTGCTGATATGGATTTTGAAGTGGCAACCGAAATTCAAGAAGCTTTGAAAAAAAGAATTTCCCATCCAGTGTATGGCTATACATATCCCAGTGACAAATGGTATGAATCATATATCAATTTCTTTAAAGAAAGACATCATTTAAAAATTGAAAAAGACTGGTTGTTATTCTGTACTGGTGTTGTACCTACTATCTCTTCATCAGTTAGAAAATTGACAAAACCAAAAGAACAAGTCGTCATCACAACTCCTGTTTATAATATTTTCTTCAACAGCATCATCAATAATGATAGGGTTCCTTTAGAAGTACCTCTTATCAAAAAAGAAGATGATCAATATTATTTTGATTTTGATAATTTAGAAGAAGCCTTTAAAAGAGATGATGTCTCTTTATTCATCTTATGCAATCCTCAAAACCCAGTGGGAAGGATTTGGAGCAAAGAAGAACTAGATAAAATAGGAAAGTTAGCTAAAAAATATAATGTCACAGTATTGAGTGATGAAATCCACTGTGAAATAACAAGACCTAATAAAGAATATACCCCATTTATCAAAGCCAATGATATCAATAAAGATATCTGTGTGATGGCAATATCCGTTACTAAGACATTTAATCTTGCTGGAATTCAAACAAGTGCGATAGTCATCCCTAATGAAGAGCTGAGAAAGAAGGTTAATCGTCAAATCAATACTGATGAAGTTGCTGAACCAAATATTTTCAGCTGTGTTGCTGCAATTGCAGCACTAAATGAAGGAAAAGAATGGCTAGATGAGATGAGAGAAGTTGTCTTTAGAAATAGAGATATCGTCGAAGAATTCATTCAAAAAGAAATCAAAGAATTGAAAGTCATCAAAGGAGATGCTACCTATCTTTTGTGGATAGATACAAGTAGATTATGTGATAAATCAAGTGAGTTTGTTCAATTCTTAAAAGAAAAAACAGGGCTTATAGTCAGCGATGGTTATGTCTATGGGAAAACTGGTGAGAACTATTTTAGACTTAATGTCGCCTGTCCTTTAAAAACATTGAATGATGGACTTGATCGACTTAAAAAAGGTGTTGAATTATTCAAGAAAGAAAAAGGAATTTAAAAATCTAAAAAAGGTCTTGCGTGCTGCAAGACCTGAATTTTTAGTTATCTTTATAGATATCTCTGATCAAATCAGCGATATTTTTTGCCATCTGTTTGATGTTTGCGTTGCTAGTGTTTATCATCAAATCATAAGAGGATTTATCTCCCCATTTTTTACCGGTGTAGAATTCATAGAAACTCTTTCTTTTCTTATCAGTCATCTTGATATTCTTGATGAGTTCTTTATCGGTGATATTTTCTCCTTCTTTCAATCTTGATTTACAACGATTCACTTTGCTATCCATATCAGCATAAACAAAGATATTGAAAGGTTTGAATTCTCTGAGGGTGTAATCGGCACCTCTACCGATGATGATACAACTTGATTTTGTTGCGATTTCTTTGAGAATATCATTCTGTAATGAATGGACATCGATATTCTGTTCAAGTGCTACATCCTTATAATATAAGAAAGAATTGCCAAAATGTAAGGTTGGAATTGAATATGGACGTTTTTCACTGACTTCTTCAATGTATGTCATTCCATATGGCGAACGTTTTTTTACTTCTTCTAATATTTCCTTATCATAATAAGGAATGTGCAATTCATCTGCTAATCTCTTACCTAATTCTCTACCTCCAGAACCGAATTCTCTACCAATTGTGATTATATAGTTCATCTTAAGTTCTCCTTTTTTTATATTGAATTAGTTTCTTATTTATTTAAGAAATCTTGAATATCTTTTATGACGTCTTTTTTCTTATCTTCGTTTAAGATTTCATGTCTCATCTTGGTGTGAACTTTTAAAGTTACATCTTTGACACCTAAATCTTTATACATCTTATAAAGGGCTTCATTGCCTTTTTTACCACCGACAGGATCTTCATCACCGCAAATTATCAAGATGTGTTCATCTTTGGAAATCTTAGCTTTGTAATCATTCTTATATAGTGTTGCCATTCCTTTTAAGAATTCATGATAGAAACCATTAGTGTTGCTAGCTCCACAATAAGGATCTTCGACATATTTTTTGATGTTTTCTTCATTATATGATAACCAATCGAGTTTTGTCTTTTGACCTTTTACCTTATAACCACCAACAGTCAATTTATTGATGAAATGACTTGGCTTATCCCAATTTGATTTGGTTGTAGTGATATGAGATAAGAATTTAGCAAGCCAATAAGGTGCACCCGGACCATTTGATGACATGATGATGATTTTATCAACAGTATTTGGATAATTCTCCAAATAGCTTTGCATGAAGAATGAACCCATTGAATGTCCCATCATATAGACAGGTAATCCTTGTTTTCTGAGTTCTTGAACTTTTAAATTCAAAGCTTTTAATGTCTTTGTCCAAGCATCACGCGGCCACTTTTGTTGATCTTCGACACTTTTTGCATTTTCGCCTTGTCCAAAATGATCCATGACATGTACTGAATAACCTTCTTTATTCATCTCTAAAGCAAAATCTTTATATCTAGCTGAATATTCTTGCATACCAGTTAAGACTAAAAAATTAGCTTTTGGATTTTCTATCACGTAATCATTTCCGAATAGCGTATGTTCATCATTTATCTTCACTTGGAATTTTGCCATAACTACCTCCTTATTTAATTAAATTTTACCACGGAAAGCCCTTTTTTATAAGAAAATTTTAAATTTTATTTTAGACAATTTTAAGATTTTGATAAAATTTCTATTTTTGAATTGGAAAATACGATTTTTATTATAGTTTTTTTTAATTTTTGTTTAAAATTGATGGAAACTTAAAAAATTTTTTAAGTTTCTCTTGAAAGAG
>CAVEQA010000108.1:0-3704 GCA_963617725.1 Paludibacteraceae bacterium | reverse complement strand
GCACGCGGCTGTTAACCGCGGTGTCACAGGTTCGAGCCCTGTTTGAGGCGCCAAAAAATCCTCGTTCGAGAGAATGAGGATTTTTGTTCATCCACTATTCATTCTTCATCGTTCACTTGTCGCTCCTCGCTGAAGAATACATAATCAAGTTGATATCCGGAAAAAAGAAACAAAGTGACAGCCGTGAAGGAGGATAATGTGTAAGGCTGTGAGACAACTTTACCGCCAAATTCAATTAAGATATAAACTATCGTATTTTTTGCTATAATCTTTAAAAAACAAATTATTATACGAAACACAGGTGGTCATTATTAATGGATAACATAAATAAAGTTACCAGAATTAACTTGAAAACAAGTGCTAAAAATAGAAGTGATTTAATTCAGTATTGTTTATTTGGCAAAAAGCAATACATAGTTATTGGTTGGAGTGGTGCGTTTGAAGTTAACCCTGAAATCAAAACCTATGAGGAGTATTATCATGCCGTTAAAGAAAAATACAATAAGAAGAATTGGAGATATGATCACTCACACAATGTGTTTTGGCATGCTAAAGAGGGAGATCTTTTTTGGACACGTGATCTTGACGGGAACTATTGGATTTGCAGAGCTTTAGGAATAGCTCAAGCATGCTACAATCCAAATTTGGACATTGGAGCAATTATTCCTGTAAATGCATATAAGTATGGTTTAGAAGTCCCGGGACAGATAAAGGCATCATTTAATCGACCTCGAGGCGGCACCTGCCAGGATTTATCAGAGAAAATAATAGTTGAGTTTTCAAAAAAAGTGTTTAATGAACTATCTCATACCGTAATATATGATGTTGACGCAATAGGAAACGATTTGCTATTAACTCTTCCAGATTTTGAACTTGAAGAGTTGGTTATCTCATATCTTCAGATAAAAGAAAACTATTATTTGTTATCTAATTCAATAGCTAAAAAATCCACCACTATTAAAATTGAATGTGAATTAATAAGTAGAGATAAAAATGATTACAGAAAAGCTGTTGTTCAAGTAAAAGGTGGCAGCAATAAAGAAATAAATGCTATTGACTATAAATCTTTTGATGATGACGGATACATTGTTTATTTTTACGCCCCTAAAGTTATTAATAAAGATAAACTTAAAAATTGTGTAATAATAACTCGTCAACAGATTCAAAGCTTTTATGCTGAATATAAATCTATTTTGCCTGAATCTATTACAAAATGGGAAAAACTTCTTTAGTAATTACAAAGATAGTAATTATCAAAGAAAACCATACAACCATTCACAAATAGTGAGAATGTTTTTAATACGAAATTCAAAATTTTGCTGATGCAATTAGATCATTACGCGGTCAATTTGAAATAGTGACATCGAAGTTTGAAAAAATGTGATGTGTCAAATGCGAAAATCAAGTGTCTTTATGATTGTGCTATTTCGTCATGCAGTCACATCATTACTCCACGATGTGGAACACACTTTGAAACCCCTTGATTTTCAAGGGGTTTCAGTGTTTTTTGCTCATCTTTCTAAATTCACTTTTCAGGGCAAGTAATTTCCGGTTTTCTCGATATAACAGGACTTGAACCGCCGATGCTGCTTAAAATCGTGTCCCGAGAGGTAAAGGAAGCGTCTTTTCTTATATCGTTAGAGATTATTATTTGACGGAAACATTACCCGAAAATATTTCGTCGGATGATGTCAAGTATCGGCCTAAGGAAGTTGATGAAGATGGAAATTTGCCGGAACAATATAGATATCTTGTGGTGAACGCAACTGTTCAAAATATTTCCGGAGAAAATGATGTTGAGCATTTGATAAATTGCTTCCATGGTGAATTTATTAGTGATGACTATCAAAAACTTTTTCCTATACAAGAATTCAGATATTTTTCAAGGCTGGGAGAGGCGTCAGACAGAATTAGCGAGAAATATCACTATATTTTCAAAAAGGATGAGTTGATTGAAGCACAACTGATATTTATTTTGGATATGACCGCCTTTGAGGAAGAATTTGATTTTTATTTTGTGCTGAACCAAAGCGGTGCGTGGTCTCCGGATGAAAATTACCGAATTCAAAAAGCGGAGTTGGATTCGCAATCGCTTGACAAGTAACAAACCAACGAAAAATAAAAGTTAAATTTTTTTGCTGAAAAATCGCTATTTTGATTGATTTAAGGCATTACTGTTGTAGAACTTAAAGGTTTCTCTTAAACATCTCTTCATTACACAGGGACTTTTTTACCATTTATCAAGCGTGATTGTGGAAATATAAAAAATATTAAAGTAATTGCGACGCTGCAGGTCGCAGTCGCTTTAAAACAGGAGGTTAAAAATGACAAAATCAAAACTGCTTACTCGAATTTGTACAGCAGCGATGTCGTTGATGATGCTGGTTTCTGTTACTGCAATCACTGTAAGTGCAAAGAATTATAAGGATACAACATATTCTTATTCATTAAACAGCGGCGAAGAAACTTCAACTGAGTTTCGTAAGAAGGAAGACAACTCATCATGTTGACGCGATTAATGCATACGCTTCGGAGATCGCCGATTCTTTTTTCAAAAATGTTCTTGATGACAACGGGAAGAAAACCGAAAACAAAAGGCGTAAGTCAGTCAAGCTCAGATGGCTTATACCGATTGCAGCTGCAATTTCTATTTTGGTTTCGGGTTCACTCATCGCATATGCATTTGGATTTGATGTTATCAGCCTTACAAAAGAAGCGCTGATGAATATGAAGGAAAAGCAAAGATACAAAGAGGGGAACGTCGAGATCGTATTGACCGGCGATACACAGGTGTTTGAGACTGTTGAAGATTTTGAAGAAGCAAATTTATTCCCGTCTGTTGTTTTACCGCGTGATTTTTTTGCTGAACATCCAATCAAAATGATCATAGTATATGATTACGGCGATGAAACCGAGGCAACATTTACATTCAAGGACAAGCAGTTATATTTGTCTGTTACTTCCGGAGAACGCTTTTCGGATATTCAAAACAATACAATCAATATCGGCGGGTTTGATGTCGTTGTAACCGATTATGAAGGGATTTTTCAGGGTGAGTTCCAACATGACAAGTATTCGTATTTAGTCAATGCGCCTTCGATCGGTACTCTCACGGAAATTATCAAAGATATGAAGAAATAATAATGAAAAACGGAATAATGAAAGCTGCTATTTCATTAACTCTATTATTATGCTTTGATTTTGCAAACAAACACCCGCTTTTTTATTGATGTAATTTACATTTTTTTGAATAAAGATATATTTCAAATCCGCAGAAAAAAGGCAAAACCCCGCGAAAGGGATTTTGCCATTCTTTTAAAATGCATTATTTAATTTGATCCGTTTGGGGACAATCGGGAGCCTTGTACTTTCTCCGGGTCGCCAGACCCCCTCTGATATGCCGTTCCTCTTTATTTTTATCCAAAACAACCCTTACAAGTTTGTAAAGCGCCGGGTCCGAATATCTCAGCCTTTCGGATACATCCTTATGTACCGTTGATTTGCTGATGTTGAAGACTGCTGCTGCGGCGCGAACCGTTGAGCCTGTTTTTACTATGTATTCCCCCAACACTGCCGCTCTTTCCTCCACTGTTCCTCTCATATGATCAACTCCTATACGGGTTAATTAATCATATGACTGAATTTGCGGATTTATGCCGAGCGTTCTTCCCGAAAGGTCATAATTATACCTATAGGTTGTACCC
>CAVEQA010000107.1:0-3915 GCA_963617725.1 Paludibacteraceae bacterium | reverse complement strand
CCTTAGCTATGCTAGATAAGCTTTCACAAAAAGTTAAAGCAATAGAATTAACATCAAAAGAGAATATTTGTTTTAATGATAAAAAAGGCCATTGCAATCCAATAGAATGCCCTTTTGCTAAAAACTATTATGACAAATTGTTAGAAGCGATATTAGACGCTTTAAATTCTAGAAATATATTCTCACGAGATTCAATCGAGGATTTTTGCTATAAAAATAATATGTGTCCGTATCAATTTCAAATAGATTTAGCCTCTTATTGCGATGTATTAGTCTGTGATTATTCCTATGTTTTTGATTACCACGATAGACTAGGATTAGAAGAAAACGGATTTAAAAACTCTCAAAGTGTTCTTTGCATAGATGAATGTCATAACTTGCCAGATAGAGTAAGAGATATGTATTCTATATATTTAGATATGCACGTTTTAAGCGATGCATTATCTTTGTGTAGTGGCGTAGAATTTAAATCTTTAAAAGAAAATATCAATGATTTAATAGATGATATACTTGCAAGAAAATTTGATAAGAATAATGAAAATGTTAAGTTACACAATTTATTTATTGAAGATACTGTTCCTGCTTCTATTTCAAATATAATGCAAGAAATAATCGATGATGTTAAAGAAATTATTAAAAAACATACTCATCTTGTCACTGATGATTTATTAGAATTTTTTTACCTTATAAATTCCTTCTCTTATCTAACAACATTATTAGATGATGAAATATTAAATCCATGTTTCATGTTTTATTATGAAATCAAAAATGATGAAGTTACAGGTTTAAGGATAACAAATTTGAATTCAACTCCTTTGATCAAATTAGGAACGGATTTATTTGATTCAACAATCTTTTTTTCAGCTACATTATCACCTAAAAACTACTATATCGATCTTTTAGGTGGAGAAATAAATGATGAATCAAATCGATTGATTTTAAAATCACCTTTTCCCCAAGAAAATAGAAGAGTGTTCACTAATACTAAAATTTCACTCTTTTACAAAGATAGAGATGCAACTCTTTATGATGTCTATTTAACTATCAAAACAGCTATAAAAGTAAAGCGTGGAAATTATTTTATCTTTTGTCCTAGTTTTGAATATTTAAAAAAATTAAAAAAATTCTTCGACCAAGATAATTTAATAGATACAAATATCATCTACCAAGATAGGTATATGAATGATGAATCAAGAAGAGAGTTTTTGGATTCTTTTTACAGTCAAGACGATCATACTACAGTAGGAATATTAGTGTTAGGTGGAATCTTTTCAGAAGGCATCGATTTAGTAGGTGACAAACTGATAGGTTCAATCGTAATTTCAGTCGGTTTACCTCAAATAAGTTTTGAAAAAAACTGTTTGAAAAACTACTACGATATTCAAGAAGAAGGAAATGATAGAAAAGATTCTCAAAAAGGATTCAAATACGCATATAATTATCCAGGTATAAATAAAGTTTTACAAGCAGCTGGTAGGGTCATCAGATCCGAAAACGATAAAGGCTTTATGCTCTTTATAGATACTAGATATAGATATTCTTTATACAAAGAAATATTTGATGAAATATATCCCGATAGAATTGATTTGAAATCAAATGCACAATTAAAATTAGAACTTATAAAATTTTGGAAGGAGAACGACAAATGAACATAGACAAATCCCTTATTAGAAATTTCTGTGTAGTCGCCCATATAGACCACGGAAAATCTACCCTTTGCGATAGAATATTAGAAAAGACTGGAGCTGTAGAAATCAGAGATTTACAGCCACAACTTTTGGATGATATGTCAATAGAAAGAGAAAGAGGAATCACCATCAAACTGAATGCCGTCACTGTAAATTACAAAGCTAAAGATGGAAAAAATTACATGTTCAATTTGATTGACACTCCAGGGCATGTCGATTTCACTTATGAAGTCAGCCGTTCTTTAAGAGCTTGTGAGGGTGCTATTCTAGTAGTTGATGCAACTCAAGGCGTTCAAGCACAAACCCTCGCAAATGGATATTTAGCAATTGATAATAATCTTAAAATATTACCAGTTATTAATAAGGTAGATTTACCATCTAGCAATGTCGAAAGATGCCAATTAGAATTAATTGACACCTTGCAAATCGATCCCGATAAATGCGTTTGTGTCTCCGCAAAGACTGGTGTTGGTGTTGATGAATTATTAGAACATATCGTAACCGAATTACCTTCTCCAACTGGTGATAGTAACGCTCCTTTAAAAGCTTTAATATTTGATTCAAAATTTGACAGCTATCGTGGTGTCATTGTCATGATAAGAATTTTTGAAGGAACAGTTAAAGTTGGTGATTCAATTAGACTCATGCATGAAAACAAAGTCTATCAAGTTACCGAGCTTGGTATTCGCACACCAAAAGAAGTTAAAGTTAATTCACTTGAAGCTGGACAAGTCGGTTATCTTGCAGCTTCTATCAAAAATATCAAGGATGTCAATGTTGGTGATACTATCACATCAAATTTAATTCCAACTGCTGAACCATTTGTCGGATTTAGAAAATCACAACCGATGGTATTTGCAGGTCTTTACCCATCAGATAATAAAGACTTTGAAAATTTACATAATGCTCTTGATAAGCTTTCTTTAAACGATGCTGCATTAGTTTATGAACCTGAAACCTCAGTAGCTTTAGGTTCAGGTTTCCGTTGTGGTTTTTTAGGCTTATTACATATGGAAGTCATTCAAGAAAGACTTGAAGATGAATATGATTTAGATTTAGTCTGCACAGCCCCCAGTGTCGTCTATGAAGTTGATTTCACCGATGGAAGTCATGTCATGATTCAAAATCCTGCTGAATTCCCTAAAGATCGTACGAAGATAAAAAAGACCGCTGAACCATTCGCAAAGGTGGAAATAATGACTCCAAAAGAATATGTTGGTAACATTATGACTTTATGCCAAAACAAACGTGGTGAATATGAGGTAATGGATTATTTTGATGAAACTAGAGTTAAATTGGTTTATAAAATGCCATTATCAGAAATCGTTTTTGATTTCTTCGATAAACTCAAAAGCGTTTCCCAAGGCTATGCCTCCCTTGACTATGAAGTCATCGGATATGAAGTCAGCGATGTTCAAAGAATGGATATTTTATTAAATGGAGAATGCGTCGACGCTCTCACTACAATTGTCTTTTCTGGAACTGCATATAATAGAGCTAGAGCAGTTGTAGATAAATTGAAAGATGTCATTCCAAAGCAACAGTTTGAAATCCCAGTCCAAGCCTGTTTTGGAAACAAAATTATTGCAAGAAGTGATATCAAAGCAGTTAGAAAAGATGTCTTGGCCAAATGTTATGGTGGTGACATCTCAAGAAAGAAGAAACTTTTAGAGAAGCAAAAGAAAGGTAAAAAGAGAATGAAAGAATTTGGAAAAGTTCAAGTTCCACAAGAAGCCTTTATTGCTATGCTCACAGTTGATGATGCTCCAAGCAAATAATTTTAGTAAAAAAATAGTATTTTGTAGTATAATTAAATCGTATGACACCATTAGAAGAAGGAAAAAAATTCTCAGAAGAGGTTTATGCCTCTAAAGATGAAGTTCAAGCATATTACAATGTTGAAAACATCGGTTCTTATTGGAACCATATAATTTCATATCGAAGTTTTTTCGACTATCAAACCTCTCTCAAAAATATAGATGGAAATAATTTCAAAGTATGTTTGACAAACTCATTGATTTCAAAAGCTTACAAACTTCAACTAGATTTAGTAAATGATTTGCTAGATTTTATAGCTTTACCTGTTGAAAAGCAGAATAAAATTTTATTAGATCGAAAGAATAAATCACTTCAAGCTGTTTGTAGGTTCAATCATATTAAAGAGCCAACTCAAGACATACTAGATAGAATATCATTAAATGAAATGGAAAGCATTCCAACCTCTCTT
>CAVEQA010000106.1:0-3936 GCA_963617725.1 Paludibacteraceae bacterium | reverse complement strand
TACAAGTATAAATGAGATAGATAAAAGTCAAAAGCCAATATATCAGATTAAAAGAGGAGTTAAATATAGTTTTGCTCAATTCAAAAAGAAGTAAAAAAATAAACTTAGAATAAGTTAAAAATATCAAAAATTAATAATTTTTAAGAAGTATATACGATTACTTTTTAAAATGAGTTTCAGGTTCTTCACCTTTAGAAAGTCTTTTAATATTTGCCATATGTCTTAAGACAACTAATACCGAAAGTAAGAAACAAGTTATGGTTGTCAAATAAGTTAAATGAATCATACAAGTTGAAGAAAAGTACATTCCTCCGTTAAACATTGTCGGATCATTTAAAATAGTTAAATCTAAAATCATTGGAATAATTGAAATTATAAAACAGCAAGGAACACCAAGAATTGATCCTACTGATACTCTTTTTGCAAATTTTAAACAAGTGAAGAAAATAAACATTCCAATAAAAGCAATAAGTGGTGAAACAAGAAGGATATAACCGGCAAAACAAGCAACTGCTTTTCCACCCTTGAAATGACCAAAGGGAGTGAATACATGTCCTAAACAACAAGCTAATCCAGTAATAGATACTAACAATTCTACTAAGGAATCAAATTGAGGAATGAAATCAAATTTACAAAGAGTAAAAACTAAAGCAACTATCAAACATGGAATATAACATTTAAATATATCAATTACCATTACTGATATTCCATATTTTTTTCCTAAAACACGACCTGCATTAGTCCCACCTAAATTATGAGAACCATATTTACGAATATCAACACCTTTTGCTTTAGAAAAGATTAATGCAGTTGGAATTCCACCGATAAAATAAGAAACTATTAAAATTCCTAAAATGATTAATAAAAGATATAATATGTCCACAATGAGTCTCCATTAATAAAAACAACGATATTATACGCGTTTTTTCTTTATTTTTAAATCAATTATAAGTAAAATTATTAAGTGAGGTATGTTTTAATGTCTGAAAAGTATAGTGCAAATAATTTAACTGTTTTACACGGACTTGAACCAGTCCGTGAAAGACCAGGTATGTACATAGGTTCAACTGATACTGTCGGTCTTCATCATCTCGTTTGGGAAATTGTTGATAACGCTGTTGATGAAGCTAATGAAGGTTATGGAAAAAATATTTTCGTCACCATCCATAGTGATGGTTCTTTAGAAGTTCAGGATCAAGGACGTGGTGTTCCTTATGATTTTAACAAAAAAGAAAATATGTCAGGCTTTCAAATTGTCTATCAAACCCTTCATGGCGGTGGAAAATTTGATGAAACTAATTATAAATCAGCTGGTGGTTTACATGGCGTTGGAGCCGCAGTCACAAACGCTCTTTCCGATTGGATGGAAGTCCATTCTTATAAAGAAGGTGTCGACCATTTTATGCGATTTGAAAATGGTGGAAGCAAAGCTAGCAAGCTTCAAAATTTAGGAGCCACAAATAAACGTGGTACATCTGTTAGATTTTATCCGGACAAAACTATTTTCGATGACATCACTTGGAATTTTGATAGAATTGCCAATCACCTTGATGATCAAGCTTGTCTTACAAAGGGTGTAACTTTCCATCTTTTAGATGAAAGAACAAATAGAAGCCAAGATTTTTATTATGAAAATGGTTTACTTGAATATTATACTCGTCATACTTCCAATAAAACTGCTTTAGCAAATCCAATTCATATTGAATCTACAAGCAGTGATGGCATAAAAGTTGATGTAGTTTTTGGCTTTGTAAAAGATGAATATAGTGAAAAAATTATCGGCTTTGCAAATGGTGTTAGAACTGGCGATGGCGGTTACCATGTAACAGGCTTAAAGAAAGCTTTGACATCCTGTTTCAATTCCTATGCTATTGCACATAATCTTGTAAAAGCTTCATCCCCACTTGATGGTGACTGTTTAAGAGAAGGATTAGTCGCTATCCTTTCAGTTTGGGTTCCTGAACATCTTTTACAGTTTGAAGGTCAAACAAAAGGAAAGTTAGGAACAAAAGAAGCTTTAAATGCTACAGATAGTGTAGTTGAAGCAAAACTTGGTTATTATTTAGAAGAACACACTGTTGAAGCTGATGCTGTTGTAAATAAAACAATCATTGAAATGAAAGCTAGAAGCAAAGCTGAAGAAGACAGAAAAAAAGAAAGAGAATTATTGAAGAATAAAATCTCTGGATTCAATCTTTCAGATAAATTGACTCCATGCTCTTCTAAAGAATATTTAGCAAATGAACTTTTCATTGTTGAAGGTGATTCAGCAGGTGGTAGTGCTAAAAAAGGAAGAAATCCAAAACATCAAGCAATCCTACCTCTTCGTGGAAAGCCAAAAAATACAAATGACGTCGAAGATGAAAAAATTCTTTTAGGAAACAAAGAAATTGCTACACTTATTTATACAATAGGTGCAGGTTATGATGATGAATTCAAAGTTAAAGACATCCATTATGGAAAAGTAATTATTATGACTGATGCTGATGATGATGGTTCACATATTCAATCACTTTTATTAACATTCTTCTTTAAACATATGCGTCCTTTAATTCAAACAGGTCACTTGTATATAGCTTGTCCTCCATTATATAAAGTCTTTAATGCTAAAAAAGAAATATATTGTTATGATGATGTTGAATTAAAGAAAGCTCAAGCCGCATTTGGACAAAGTGGATATAGAGTTAATCGTTATAAAGGTTTAGGTGAAATGAATTATCCAGAATTGTCTTCAACTACAATGCAACCTGAACATAGAAAGCTATTAAAAGTTGAGATGGCTGATGAAGAAGATGCACATGATAAATTGAATTTATTCATGGGCAAAGACACTGATAGAAGAAAAGACTGGATTAATAATAATATTGACTTTACTACCAAAGATGAATTTGTAGAGGAGGTGGAACGTGGCCAAAAATAAAGAAAAAACTAAAATTTCATATCAAGAAGACATCGTCCCATCTGAGATGAGTCAAGTCCTCATCAATGCTTTCAATAGATATGCAAAGACTGTTATAACAGACCGTGCAATTCCTGATGCTCGAGATGGTTTAAAACCAGTTCAAAGACGTATCATTTACGGAATGTACAATCAAGGGCACTTCTATTCAAAGCCGACAGTCAAATGTGCAACCATTGTCGGTGATATCATGGGTCATTATCATCCACACGGAGATTCATCAATCTATGATGCTTTAGTCCATATGTCTCAAGGTTGGAAGATGGAAGCTCCATTGATCGATTTCCAAGGTAACAATGGTTCTATCGATGACGATCCAGCTGCTGCAAGCCGTTATACTGAGGCTCGTCTTTCTCTTTTGAGTGAATATTTAACTCAAGATATCGATAAAAATACTGTCGATATGGTTCCAACTTTTGACGATAAAAGATTAGAACCTACTGTTTTACCAGCCAAATTTCCAAATCTTTTAATCAATGGTACTTCAGGTATCGCTGTTGGTAGTGCAACTTATATTCCACCACACAATCTTGGTGAAGTCATTGATGCTACTATTTATAGAATTAATCATAAGAGATGCTCTCTTGATGATTTAATGAATTTTGTCATCGCTCCAGATTTCCCTACTGGAGGTATCCTCGATGATAAAGAAGCGATGAGACACCTTTATGAGACTGGAAGTCAAAATTTCTATTTATATTGTAAAACTGAAGTTGATGAAGCAAATAATCAAATAATCATCAACGAAATCCCTTATGGAGTTGTCAAAATTGATTTTGTCGCAGGTTTGAACAAGAGAAAAGAGACAGATAATCTTGATAATATTGAAGAAATTATTGATGAATCAGCTAAAGATGATATTAAAATTGTCATTCAAATCAAAGAAAATGCTTCTCCTTATGACGTCTTAAATTACTTACAATTAAAAGGCTGTTTAAGAAATACAATCTCCTGTAATTTCTTAGCGATTGATAAAG
>CAVEQA010000105.1:0-3990 GCA_963617725.1 Paludibacteraceae bacterium | reverse complement strand
CTGTTGGAGAGGTCATGAATAATCTTGAATCAAAAAAGAATATTCAAGAAGAGATTCGATCATATCGTGAACTTTTGGCTTCTAGGTCAAAATGTATTATTGAAAGTTTTGATAAATATGGTATCGAGTATTTGCCATATCATGATGGGTTTTACATCACATTAAAGACAAAGAAAAATGCTTATGATGTTGTTGAAAAATTATTTGATGAACATATTTATGTTTCTCCTATTTCTGATAATTGCATAAGAGTTGCTATTTGCTCGGTTAATTGTGATGAGATTTCAAAAATTGTAAAAGAAATTGCAAAAATAGAAACGGCATAAAACAAAATTTAACAAAATTTAGTCAAAAAAGAAGCGAATTCCAATTTAAGAAATTCGCTATTTTTTTTTAACTTTTTTGTCGATTTTTGTTGATTTATATTACATATAAAGCTATTATATTTAACGCTGACTGATGTGATGATTTGCGAGATTGCTGATACACCAACAGGCGTTGTCATGAGTGGTTATCAGGTAACTCGTAATGAGCATTATTGAAAGCCTGTTATTGAAAGGAGAAAAATTCATGGCAAAAGTCAAAAAGATTAGAGTTCGTTTACAAGCCTATGACCACAAAGTATTAGATTTTGCGGTTAGTAAGATTGTAACTGCAATTCGAAACACAGGTGCTGAAGTAGTCGGACCTATTCCACTTCCAACGGAAAAACAAGTCTACACAATTTTAAGAGCTGTCTTTAAATACAAAGACTCTCGTGAACAATTTGAGATTAGAACACATAAGAGAATTATCGATATCACTAATCCAAACAATGCAACAATTGAAGCTTTACGTAAGTTAGATCTTCCAAGTGGTGTTGATATCGATATCAAATTATAGGAGGTAAGGCACAATGAAAAGTATCATCGGTAGAAAAATTGGTATGACCGAGGTATATGCAGAAGATGGAACAATGTATGCCGTCACTGTTGTAGAAGTCTTACCAAACGTTGTTACACAAAAGAAAACCATCGAAAATGATGGGTATGAAGCTCTTCAAGTCGGATATGAAGATAAGAAAGAGAAAAATGTAAATAAACCATTAAAAGGAATTTACAAGAAAGCTAATGTTTCACCAAAACAACATTTATATGAATTAAAGGGTGATGAACTTAGCAATTATGAAGTCGGTCAAGAAATTAAAGCTGACATCTTCCAAGTTGGTGATGTTGTTGATGTAATCGGTCACTCAAAAGGAAGAGGATATGCTGGTGTTATAAAGAGATGGCATCACAAAATCGGACCTAAAGGACATGGTAGTGGTTACCATAGAGGACAAGGTTCATTCGCTAATAACGGTCGTTGCAACAACCGTGTTATTCCAGGTAAGAAAATGGCTGGACACATGGGCAATGATAGAGCAACAGTCTTAAATGCTCGTGTTATCTCAGTTGATGCAACTAAAAATTATATTTTAGTTAGTGGTGGTGTTCCTGGTAGTAAGTTAAGCATCGTTATGATTCGTAGCGCTGTTAAAGGAATTAAACATCCAGAAACAATTAAACCATTACTTGATAGAGCTGCTTATGATGCTGCAATTGCTCAAAAGGCTGCTGAAGAAGCTGCTGCAAAAGAAGCAAAGAAAGCAGAAGAAAAAGCAAAAGTTGAAGCCGCTAAGAAAGCTGCTGAAGAAAAGAAAGCTGCTGCACAACGTGCTGCTGCTGAAGCTAAGAAAGCTGAAGAAGCTGCTGCTGAAGCAAGTGCTCCAAGCAGTGAAGAAAATAAATAGTAGAAAGGAAATCATTTATGGCTAATACAATGAAATTAAAAGTATTTAAACAAGATGGTTCTGAAGCTTCTACTGTTGATGTTTCCAAAAACGTATTTGGATTTGAAGCTGATGGTTCAGATTCTGCAATGTTCAATGCCGTTCTTGTTTATAGAGCAAATTTAAGACAAGCAACTGCCAAAACTAAAAAGAGATTTGAAGTTTCTGGCGGTGGTAAGAAACCATTCAGACAAAAAGGAACTGGTAGAGCAAGAGCTGGTTCAACAAGATCACCAATTTGGGTTGGTGGTGGAACCGTCTTTGGTCCAACCGGAGTTCAAAACTTCAAGATTAGACAAAATAAGAAAGAACATGCTATCGCAGTCAAGAGCGCATTAAGTGCTTTAGCTAAGAAAGATATGATCGTTCTTGATAGTTTAAAAGTTGAAGGCAAAACAAAGGAAATTGTCAAATTATTAGAAGCATTAAAAATTAATGAAAATAAGGTTTTACTTGTCAGTGATGATGATAAAGTCTTACAAGCTTCAAACAATCTTCCAAATGTTTTAAATAGAAGTTATGACAATTTAAGTGTTTATGATTTATTAAATACTGAAAAACTTGTCATCGTTAAAGAAGACTTAAAGAAAGTAGAGGAGGGACTTAAATAATGGCTAAAGAAAAGAAAGTCGCTGAAGTTAGCGAAGTCAAAGAAGAAAAGAAACCAGCTAAGAAAGCCGCTAAAAAAGAAGCTGTTAAAGAAGTTTCTTCAAAATTCCCAAAAGCAACAATTCATGATCATGAAGTAATCATTGAACCAATTATTACTGAAAAGAGCATGAGCTTAACTTCCGAAGAAAACAAAGCAACCTTCAAAGTTCAAAAGGATGCTAACAAAATCGAAATTAAGAATGCTATTCAAAGAATTTATGGCGTTAAAGTTTTAGAAGTTAAAACTGTTAACGTTAAACCAAAGAGAACTACTCGTGGAAGTAGATTCCAAGGTAAATTAAGTGGATACAAAAAGGCCGTTGTCCGTTTAGAAAGTGGACAAGCTATTGACCTTTTCAAGGAATAAACCCGTATCCTTATATAATATAGGAGAAAAAATATGCCAATTAAAAGTTATAAACCATATACTCCTTCAAGAAGAGCTATGCAAACTACTTCTTACGAGGAGATTACAAAGAGCACTCCTGAGAAATCATTAGTTGTTACCTTAAAAAAGACTGGTGGAAGAAATAACCAAGGTGTTATTACCTGCCGTCACATTGGTGGAGGTAACAAGAGAAAATATCGTATTATCGATTTCAAAAGAGATAAGAAGGGTGTTCCTGGAAAAGTTGCTGCTATCGAATATGATCCAAACCGTAATGCTTTCATTGCTTTGATCAATTATGCAGATGGCGAAAAGAGATACATCATTCAACCAAAAGGATTAAAGGTTGGAGATAAAATCATTAGTGATGATCATACAGATATCATTGTTGGTAACTGTTTGAAACTTGAAAATATCCCAGAAGGTACTGTCGTTAACTGTGTTGAACTTAAACCTGGAAAAGGTGGTCAACTCTGCCGTGCTGCTGGATGTAGTGCTCAAGTTCTTGGTAAAGAAGGAAAATATGTCATTATCCGTTTACAAAGCGGTGAAATGCGTAAAATCTTAGCAAGTTGTAGAGCTACAATCGGTTCAGTCGGAAATGAAGATTATACCCTTGTTAACGTTGGTAAAGCCGGTAAAACCAGATGGCTTGGAACTAGACCTACCGTTAGAGGTAGCGCTATGAACCCACCTGATCACCCACACGGTGGTGGTGAAGGTAAGTGTCCAGTTGGTCACGATGCACCACGTACTCCATGGGGTAAGAGAGCTTTAGGTCTCAAGACCCGTAAGAATAAGAAAGCTTCTACCAAGCTTATAATTCGTAGAATAAATGATAAATAGTAAAGGAAAGGAGAGATAAATATGTCAAGAAGTCTTAAAAAAGGACCATTCGTTGATGGACACCTTATGAAAAAAGTCCAAGAACTTAACGAAAGCAACAAAAAAGCTATCATCAAGACTTGGAGTAGAAGAAGTACAATTTTCCCAGATTTTGTCGAACACACCTTTGCTGTTTATAATGGCCACACCTTTATTACAGTTTATGTAACACAAGATATGGTTGGACATAAATTAGGTGAATTTGCTCCAACAAGAACTTTCAAAGGTCACTTTGGAAATAATGCTGAAGATAAAG
>CAVEQA010000104.1:0-4000 GCA_963617725.1 Paludibacteraceae bacterium | reverse complement strand
ATTCAAAGCAGCGCTTTTTATAAATGCTCAAAATTGAAGATAGTTTCATTTCCGGAATCTTTAGTCAATATTTCAGCTTCTGCCTTTAGCTATGATACTTCTTTAACTTCAATCTCATTAGGAAAGAATGTTACAAGTATCGCTTATGGGGCTTTTTCAACTTGCAATAGTCTAGAGACAATTACAATCTCTGAAGAGAATACTACTTATAAAACTGTCAATAATTGTTTGATCAATAAAAAAGAAAATGAAGTCATTTTAGGATGTAAAAATTCAACGATTCCTGATGGAATTAAAACGATTGGAAAAGAAGCCTTCTTTGGATGTTCAAAATTGACACAGATAGAATTTCCAAGCTCAGTAACTAAAATAGATAATTACGCATTTTCAAATTGTTCAAAATTATCATCAATTCATATAACGAATAATATAACCATCATCGGAAATAATGCTTTTACAGGTTGTATCAGAGTTGAAACTATCTTAGTCGATAGTGATAATCCTACTTATTCATCACTCAATAATTGTTTACTAAGCAAAGATCAAAAAGAACTTATCTATGGCTGTAAAGCTTCAACAATTCCAAGCACAGTTGAAACAATCGGAAGTGAAGCTTTTTATTACTGCTCACTTCTTGAAGCAATAAATATTCCTAATACTGTTAAAAAGATTTCTGCCCGGGCTTTTGCTTATTGCTATGGATTAAAAACAGTGACCATAACAGATGGAGTTGAAGAATTAGGCGAGCAAAGTTTTTCAAATTGTTCCTCATTAGTTGAAGTCACCTTACCGAATACGATAACAACAATTCCAAAAAAATGTTTTTCAAACTGCTTTGCTTTGAAAGATTTGACGATCAAAGAAGGAGTTATTGAAATCCAAGATAACGCCTTCTCCTATTGTATGGAACTGAAGAATTTAAATCTTCCATCAAGTTTGATAACTATTCAAGAAGGTTGCTTTATTTCTTGTCAAGAACTAACAAATGTAGTTATTCCAACTTCAAATACATCATACAAGTTTATCGATAATATGCTTTTGGATTATGACTGTACAAAATTGATTCATGGATCTCAAAATATAATCTTGCCATCAACTCTTATTGAAATAATGCCGTATGCTTTATATAGCAATGACTATATTGATACATTAGAATTCAATGAAGGATTAAAAGTCATCTCTCATGACGCATGTTCCTATATGTGGGGCCTAACTAAGATAGTCTTACCAAAAAGTATTGAGAGGATTGAAGACTATGCTTTCTATTATGATATGGGACTTTGTGAAATTGAATACAAAGGTACTAAAAGTGAGTTTAAACAAATTGATTTAGGATATGGAATTTTATCATCAACCTATATTTATGAAATTGTTTGTACAGACGAAAATTATCAATTAGAAGAACAATTCTACATCTAATAAAAAAAGGTAATTGATCATTCATTTGACCAATTACCAATTTTTTATAAGGATTCTTTTGTTTGAAGACTTTTCTTATGTTTGATTTGAATGACAAGAATCATCGGAATTGAGATGGCTAAGAAGAAGATAGAACCGACGATGTAATCCCATGTTTGAATTGAGTTATTAACGTATAAAGGATAAATGCTAGAATTGATGAACATTGAGATGACAGATCCGATGATTAAACCAAGGATGGCATAGAAAGTTGAGACTCTATGATTTGAAAGAAGTACTTTCATAACTTTTGAAGCTAAGAATAAACCGATGAGTGCACCGACAACTAATAATAAGAAAATCAAGATACCAGTTAACATATATGATGTTCCACCATTTTCTTTGTTGAAAATGCTGTAATCACCTTTAGTTGTCATAAAGGTGTTCAAGATTGGGAAATACATACCGATGACCATCAATGACATGCTTCCCGAAATTCCTGGAACAACACAGGCGAAAGCTCCAATAACACCAGATAATAAAGCGAGAATATAAATCCACCAAACTCTCTGTTTCATAAATTCAGCTAAGTCTAATTTAGTCAAAGCAGTGACAATACCTAAACCCGCTGCTAATAAAAGACATAATGAGAAAGCAAGGATATGAATTATCAATTCTTTGCTATCTTTGTGTTTCTTTAATTCATAACAAGCGACAGGTAGAGATCCTATAACAAGACCAGCAAAGATACCTGTGATTGTAAAGGGAGCACTTTTATATCCTTTTTGAATGCCGACAAAGGCAGCAAGCGCACCGATTAATAAACCGATTAGATATGGTAAGAGGATGAGAAGATTTTTACCAAAGGCTTTTTTAAGTCCGGTGATAGCATCGATTATCGTATCATAACATTTTTCGGCAACAGCGATAGTTCCAGCGCTGAGTCCTGGTATTGCAACAGAAACACCGAGAGTTATTCCTTTTAACGTATCAAATAAGAAATTAGATTTTTGTTTATTTTCTTTATCCATAAATTTCTCCTAACTGTAACATTATATTTTTTTGTCAGATGAAATAAAAGAACTATAAAAGATAAATTTGTCAAAGCGCTTAATTATTTTCAAATATTCTTTTAAATTATGATAAAAATGTATGATAATTATATGTATATAGAGGTGTGCGATGAACTATATTTTAGAAGCTAAGAACTTAAAGAAAGAATTCGTCGATGGCGAAAGAAAAATAACGGCTTTAAATGATGTCAATCTTCAGATCAAAGAAGGAGAATTAGTCATCATCTTAGGTCCTAGTGGGGCTGGAAAGTCCACTCTTTTGAATATGATTGGAGGTATGGATTCTCTCACTTCTGGTTCACTTAAAATCGACAATGAAGAAATATCTAAATACAATTCAAAACAACTCACTGACTATCGAAGGAATAAAGTCGGCTTTGTTTTTCAATTTTACAATTTGATGCCAAATTTGACAGCGATTGAAAATATTGAATTAGCAACTGAACTCAATAAAGATGCTTTAAATCCTGAAGAAGTTTTGAAGATGGTCGGATTAGAAGAAAGAAAGGATAATTTTCCAAGTCAGCTTAGCGGTGGAGAACAACAAAGAGTCTCCATAGCCCGAGCTATCGCTAAAAATCCCAAGATCATCTTATGCGATGAACCAACCGGTGCTCTTGATTATCAAACAGGAAAAGAAATCTTATCACTGCTTTCTAATCTTGTGAAAAATGAAAAGAAAACTGTCATCATAGTCACCCATAATTCTGCTCTTAGTAAAATGGCAGATCATCTAATCAAGATAAAAAATGGAGAAGTCGTTCTCGATGAAATGAATGATTCTCCAATAGATATAAAGGATATCGAATGGTGAAGAAAACATATTTTAAAACCATCATCCGCTGTTTTTTACACAATAAAACAAGATTTTTAACAAATCTCTTTATTGTCTTTTTATCGATTGCATTTTCTTGTGGATTGTTAGCATTCCCGGCTTCTTATAAAAATAGTTTTTCAGAGCAATACACAGAAAATAATGTCTCGGACTTGATTGTTAAAACCAAAAAAGAAGATGGATTAGATGAAGAGAAAATATCAAAATTAAAAGAAGATAAAAATGTTGAAAGCATCACTACAATGATGGCATTTGATTACGAAAATGATAATGGCGATATTTACCGCATCTATATCTATGATTATTCGTCAACAGTCAATAAGTTCACACTTATAGATGGTGAATATCCTCAAAAAGAATTTGATTTATATTCCGATAATGAAATATTAGTTGAAAAAGCTAATAAGAATCGAAAAGAATTGAACATGGGTTCAAGATTTGCTTTAGACTTATCTTCTTTATTTACAAGTAAAAACACTTCTTCAATTCCATTTAAAATCAAACCGCTTGTCTTTGAAGTTAAAGGAGTAGTTAAAACACCACTTTACACTTCAGTTCAAGAAGAAGAACCTTGGCTGGAAGAAAATCCTGATGATAAAAAAGTACAAGCTATTTTATATATAGATTCAAAATTGCTTCCTAAAACTATAACCTATAAACAAAACGGAATTTCAATAAATGATATCAGTACGGA
>CAVEQA010000103.1:651-4096 GCA_963617725.1 Paludibacteraceae bacterium | reverse complement strand
TTGATAATTCAACAAGTGAATTTAGTGAAAGTTTAGAAAAAATCAATATGAATCTCCATGAGATTCTTGTCAATTTCAATATTGATGAATGCGGTATTATAACCTTTAAAGATTTACAAAATAGATATGAAGCGGATTCCCATTTAACATTAAATGAAGAATATGAAGATAGATTTAAAAAAGGTACTATTTTCCCAGATGATTTCATTCATTCTTTAGCAGAAATTGCGGAGGATGATAATTCATATTACGCTTCTAAAAGAGAAAATCTTTCTTCTCGTATTGCTAGACTTGCTGACAAATTCTCAATCGCTTCTTTATTCATTTATGTAGTTTATGGAGAAAATAAAGAAATAAGAGGCATCGTCTATTTTGACAACATCGATAAAGAGATGCCACTCAATTCCTATTTAAAGGAATGTTTAGCTATATTCTCTTCTAAAATCGGTGAATATATAATCACAAAGATTAGACAAAAAGAATTAAATGATGAAACAACAATCACCAATAATATTCTTAAATTATCAAATTGTTTCTTGTACAAGATTGAATATAATACTCATAAATTAACTCAGTTATCTGATGGTTGGAATGATGTCAATCCTGAGATTAAAGTTGGAATGGTATGTCATAAAGCTTTATATGGTTTAGATGAGCCTTGTGAAAAATGTCCACTTAAGACAGCTAAAAAGATGAAAACTGTGATAAATGAATATCCAGTTGAAACTTCTTTGACTTTAAATATGAACCATGATGATGCTGAAAAAGTTCTCTTAGTTAAGAGAATGAAACAAAATGATGATTTCACTGATGATTTATTCGACCAAAATTATCTTATCAATTCTTATTATTCTTTGATTGTTCAAATGAAAAATGCCTTCTTAGCTTCAAGTAATGGGTATCTTCTTCTTTTGAAAATTGATAATCGTGATGAATTGATTTCTAAGTACGGTAGTGAAAAGCTCACTCAGGCTCTTCGTATCTTCATCAATAAAATCAAAGAATTAGAAAATATTGATAATATCTTCTATGACAAACCAGATACGTTTGCTATTATGATGTATAAATATGGTCAAAATGATGTCATCAACGAGATTGAATCAATTTATGAATTATCAAGAACCTCATGCTTTGAAGATAAAGAAGAAATCTTCCACTTTACTTATTTGCCAGTCTCCTATCCTCAAGGATATGCAACCCATAAAGACTTTTTAAAACACGTTGAGAATTTCTATTTCTCAAAGAAATATAAATCAAACGAAGATTCGATGTATTTTGATGAAAACGGTTATTCTCGTAGTGCAAATAAGAATGACTTTATGGTCTCTGTCATTGATTCTAAGTTCAAGAACAAGAAGTTCCAAGTCAATTTACAGCCTATTTTAAGAACGAGCGACAAGCGTATTGTCGGAGCTGAACTTCTTCTTCGTTTGACTGATGATTATAGAAAGATTGTTTTCAATACTGATCAACTTATTAAGGCTGCTGCTGACAATGGAAGAATTGGTTTGATTTCCGATTCTCTTATTGAATACATCGGCACTTTATATGATGAATTCGGTCTTAACACCTTTAAACTTTATGGTTTTGAACGTCTTTCAATCAATACTGATTATTCGTATTTGAAAGATCCGAATTTAAAAGAAAAACTTTCAAAGTTGATCAAAGAAAAGCATTTACCAAAAGGTTTCTTAGGATTTGAAATTGCTGAAAAAGAAATATTCGACCATTATAATGAAATGGCCAAATTCATTGAATCAATTCGTGATTTAGACATTGTACTCATTTGCGATAGATATTCAGGTGAATATTTGACAGCTGATCGACTTAAAAAACTCGGTATTTCTGAATTTAAGATTGATAGACCATACACTAGATTTATTGATACTGATAGAAATAAATATATTATGGTTAAAGATCTTCTTGATATCGCTAAATCAGAAGGCCTTAAAGCTTCTTTAATCGGTGTTGAAAATATGGAACAATTCAATATGATTAGTGAACTCAATAAAGATTCTTATGTCCAAGGTTTCTATTTCTTCACACCTCTTGAGAAAGATGCCTTTGTTGAAGCTTTGAGAAAGAACAATACAGTTCTAAGAATTAAAAAATAAAAAGTAAAAAACGTAGTCAAAGGCTACGTTTTTTTACTTGAAGTTTTTTCTTTATGTTTTTGTTTAATCTTTTCAAAGATGCTTATTTTCTTTTGAGGAGGTTCTAAAACATTATTAATATTTTGTTTTGAATTTTCAATTGAACTAGGTTTATTTGAAGCTTCTATTATTTTAACTTCATTTTGAATTTCTTGATTGATTTCAGAAACTGTATTTATATCCATGTCAAGCTGATAGTTTTCAATCACTTTGATTCTAAAGACATCTTGCATATGATATTGATTTAAAAGAACGTTTACCGTGTATTTTCCAACAAGGTAAGTCATTGCTCCATTTCCTAAAAATTGAGTCCCTGCAATAAAAGTTTGAGATAGTAGTTGAACTAAAAAATTATCGCTGGATTTTTTTAAGGCTGTTGCAAATAGGTTAGTGGAACCTTGAAAGGTATTCAATCCGATTGAAATACAAACATTTCTAATGACTTTTAAGACGATCTTATTCATTTCATAGTTAGTTGGACGGAATCCGTATAACCAGATGAGATCTTTAATCATCTGCATATTTTTGATAGCGACAATCGACATATCGACAACGGCGTTATTTGATAAGGCGGTTAGACATCCAGTCGATATCGAATTTTTTAAGATTATCGATTTAGCTTTTTTATAAATGACACCATCTTTTTCCATGGAATTTGTTAAACACGAAGCTAAATCCAAACTATCTTGAGAATTGCATTTTGGATTACCTTTAGGATATTTTTGAGCTAACTGAATAATCTTAGTGAAGTCTTCGACTTTCTTCGCTTCTTTTGCCGGGAGGAATTCTTTATTTTTCTTCTTATCTAGATAATTTAAAACAACACTTTGATCTTTGATATTTCTTGCAATCTCCCACCTCACTTTATTGTTGTTCTTCTCAGAGAAATAATTGTTTTGGTTCTTCTTGAATTCTAAATCAAAAGAATGTTTTGAAAAGATTTGAACTAATAAGATGATATATAAGATGGTATAGATGACAAGAAGTGTGATTGCAACAACAATTCCAACCACTTGATGGATTTGATAGATAGTTTGTACAATGGTTGCAAAGATACCAAGGCCTAGAAGATAAACAGCTGATGTCAAACAAATTAAAATCAGTCTATCTCTTTTAGCCTCCTTGGATTTAGTTACATTTTCTTGATATTCGATGAATGCTAAATCCTCTTGATTATCGAGAGATATTTTGTTGGCTTTTTCGATGACTTTATCTTCTAACTTATCTTTATTTGACATATCACTCTAATGTCAAAAGCAATGCCATTTTAAATCTGCTCAATGCTTTGACGG
>CAVEQA010000103.1:0-593 GCA_963617725.1 Paludibacteraceae bacterium | reverse complement strand
GCAAAATGGAATTTATCTCCTTCTTTTACTTCATAATCTTTTCCTTCATAAGAGATAATACCATTTCCTTCGAGGACAAAAATGATAGCCTCTCCTGGTGCTCTATGACTAGAAAGGGCTTGACCTTTATCAAAAGCCATCAAGACAAACTTCATTTTGTCATTGCTGGCTAAATCTAAATTTGCAATGCTATCTTCTTCATAGTCTAATAATTCTTTTAAGTGGATTACTTTTCCTGCTTCAATTTTTTTATTCATAATTGTATTCTCCTTTTCAAATTGAACTTCTATATATCCTGTTCCATCAAATGTCTTTTCACCGATATTGATGTTTTCTTTATTATAAAATAAATCGAATGGATTTAATACAATATCATTATAGTTTGTTTCTAAAATAAGAGAACCACCGATATTTAAATAGAACGTTGGATTTATATAGGATTCTTTTGAAATATTAGTGTTTTTCCCAAGACTGAAGTAAATGCAAGAATTGTTTTCTTTTCTAAAGATAATTGAGGAAATAGTGATATCATCTTTTGGTTTATGTTCAATATATAAGTTATTCAAATATCCGATTTTCATGCTTTCAAATAT
>CAVEQA010000102.1:406-4223 GCA_963617725.1 Paludibacteraceae bacterium | reverse complement strand
GTCAATGATATAGACTTTTAATGATGGATCTATTTCAAGCAAAATCTTTTTCATTTGAATCATGAATATTTTTTCAATTTCGTGAGACATATCTAAATAATTATAGTGTCTGGCAATGACATCTCTTCTCACATAGTGAGGCGCGTCACCGGAAATAAAAATATCGTAGACTTCTTTTAAAGCGACATCATATTTACGAGAGCCGCCACCACCGATGATGGCAACAGTTTCAATGATATCTTTTCCAGCATGAACTAATAAAGAATATTCAATATTAAATTTTTCATTCGCATATTTAGCAAATTCATGAATTTCCATTTTGTGAGGAAGTTTTCCTCCACGTGCCATTTTACAAAATTCGAGAGATTTGATATCAGTAAGTTCTAGTGCCTCAGCAAGGGCATCATTCATCCCATCTTTTCCCGAATCAAAATTTGTGTGCATTGAATAAACTGGAATGTCGTCTTTATCGATTCTTTCGCATAAATCCTTTTTTATTGGGTCATAAGTAAAGACATGATGCTTAGTGCCATAGATAAAAGGATGATGAGTGAGAATTAAATCAGGTTTAGTGTCTAGTCTATTAATTTCAGCGTAAGAAATATCATCTAAATCAAGGCATAGTGCAATTGTTTTAGTCTCAACTTTTAGTTTGCCAGTCATTACACCAACATGATCACCTTTTTCCTTAATGGATTTAGGAAATCTTTTCGCTAAATTTCTCAACAATTTGATGGTATTCATATTTTCTTCATCCTTTCTATTTTCGCTAAAACATTTTCATCTTTATTCAAAGAATAAATTTTAGTAAGTCTATCGATTTCTTTCTTTTTATAAATGGTAAACAAATCACTATTTTGAATACGACCAAATTCATATTCTAGTGAATTATAATCGCTATTACCTTTTAGAAAATTGATGACAAAATAATATTTTTTGTTTTCGTAGATTAGAATTTCTTTATCGATTTTAAAGCCGAGAGAACAAATATATCTTCTCACTATTTCATAATCTTTATGAGCGTCAATAACTATTTGAGTGACATTGTCTAATTTGTTTTTAGATTTTTCTAAGATCAAATTGATGAGATGTCCACCCATACCAGCGATGACAACTGTATTGATTGATTCATCAATTTTAGTAAGTCCATCACTTAAATAAGTTGTGACATTATCTAAATCTTTGGTCGCGTTTTTCAAAACTTGATATGGACCAATCTTATTTTCAATAGCGACTATTTTATTTACTTTAGAAGATATATATCTTTCAAGTTCACCGTGATCTGCTCCAACGTCGATAACGTTAGAGTTAATGGCAAGTAAATCACCAATAGTCTTTAGTCGTTTCGAAATCATCGAATATCTTTATAATCACCGAGACGTTTTGCTCTAGAAGGATGAGCGAGTTTCTTTAAAGCCTTGGCTTCAATTTGACGGATACGTTCACGAGTTACGTGGAAAACTTTACCAACTTCTTCAAGAGTTCTTGGACAATTATCATCAAGTCCATAACGTAGTCTAAGAACTTGCTCTTCACGGTCAGTGAGTTCTTCCATAACACTATAAAGTTCATCTCTAAGTAATGATCTAGTCGCATATTCGTTTGGTGAAAGAACTTCCTTATCTTCGATAAAATCTCCAAGTCGAGAATCGTCTTCTTCACCAATAGGAGTTTCAAGAGAAACTGGCTCTTGGTTGAGACGTTGAATTTCACGAATTCTTTCAGGAGAGAGCGCGCCATCGAGTTTTTTGGAAATTTCCTCCGCGGTTGGTTCTCGACCAAGCTCTTGGACGAGAGTTCTTTGGGCGCGGGTAATTTTATTAATTGTTTCAACCATGTGGACTGGAATTCTAATCGTACGGGCTTGGTCAGCGATAGCGCGTGTTATAGCTTGACGAATCCACCAAGTCGCATAAGTGGAGAATTTGAATCCTTTCGTGTAATCAAATTTTTCAACAGCTTTGATTAAACCGTTATTGCCTTCTTGAATTAAATCCAAAAATGGCATTCCTCTACCACCATATCGCTTAGCGATAGCAATGACTAAACGAAGGTTAGAATTAATTAATTTTTCACGTGCTTCTTCATCGCCTTCTGCTATCTTTTTAGCAATAATAGGTTCTTCTTCTGGAGAAAGTAATGGTACTTTACCAATTTCACGAAGATAAATCTTAACTGAGTCGTTAACTTTAACATCTCCGACAGCAAATTTTGATAAATCATTTAAATCAGCTTCACTAGGAACATCATCATCATCGATTTGAATTTCGTCATCATCGACAAAGTCGTCGAGCAATAAATCATCGTCTTCAACAGGCGCAGTTTTAGATTCATCAAATTCGATTTCATCGAGTTCAGCCTCATCATCATCGTTGATGACTTGCACTCCATTAGTTTGGAAATAATTGATTAATTCTTGAATGTCTTCATCGCTTAAATCGTATTTTTCGGTCGCATCAGCGATTTCCGATTGTTCGAGAGTGTTTTCTTCCTCTTTTGCTTTCTTAAGTAGTCTTTTCTTAATTTGGTCGATTGTCTCGAGATCATCACTATCTAAATCATCAACAATATCCTTTGATTTTGCTTTTGCTTTAGTTGGCTTTTTAGCCTTTTTGACTTCTTTGACTTCTTTTTCGACCTTTTTAGTTTCTTCTTTCTTACTCTTTGCCATAATTCTTATTCCTTTCTTTTATAAGTCACTATTTGCCAGTATTTTGTTTGTTAGTTCGTTTTATATAATCACTTAATAATCTAGCCTGCTCTTCAGCACTTTTACCTTCGAGAGCTTTTTCAAGAGTTGTTCTTTCATATAATTTTTGTCTCTCTTCATCGATTACTTTTAAGCAATCATCCATGACCGATTTATCGTATAAAGAAGTTGAATCGACATCAAAGCCTATTGATGTAACTTCGTTAACTATTTTATCTTTATCGTTTAAATTTGAGGTCATAATCGAATCGATAATAGAGGTTAAATCGACAAATTCATTATTAGAGACATATTCAACAATGAAGTTGGCGATTTGTCGATATACTTCATTATAGAAGTATTTGACATTATTCTCATAAAATTTGACAGCTTCTTTATGGAAAAGCATATTTGTGAGAACAAGTCGTTCTGCCATAAATAATCTTCGTAGTTCACGGGCGACTTTTTGCTTACTGAGATTACTTTCTCCAGTGAAGACAATTTCTTGAGTGGATTCATTAGAAAATTGATGTTTCTTATAATCGTTAACGAAATCTTTAATTGCCGTCGCATCGAATTGAGTTACTTTAGCGAGTTTATAGACATAATCGTTAAATTCTAATTTCGAATTAGCGTTCACAAGCATCGGCGCAAAATGCTTAATAACTTTTTTCCTATCTTCAATTGAACCTAAAGGAGAAATGTTTTCATAAAAACTGAGAGCGAAATTAAATGGATCAACGAGTGAATTTACATATAAACGTAATTGCTCTTCACCTTCATTTTTAATAATCTCATCAGCGTCTTTATATTTCTCATCAACTTTTGAAACGAGTCGATAAGAAATTCCTCTTTCATCAAACATCGACATTATATTCATCATGGCGATTTGTCCGGCATTATCGTTATCTAGACAAAGTCTAATTTCAACGTTTAACCGACGAAGTTGCTCGACATGAGTCTTAGTCATGGCTGTTCCCATTAGTCCAACGACAGAATGAATTCCGATTTTATCGAGCGCAAAAACATCCATAAAACCTTCAACAATATATAAATATGAATCATGCTTAAGTGATTGTTTAGCGTTATACATGTTATAAAACACATTTCCTTTGGAAAATATTTTCG
>CAVEQA010000102.1:0-396 GCA_963617725.1 Paludibacteraceae bacterium | reverse complement strand
ATCTTTAATTGGGAAAATGAGGCGACCAGCATTTTTGTCGTATATTTTACCAGATTTCCAATAGCCCACACCGATATCTTCGATATTTTTATTTGAAAAACCTTTTTTAAGAAGATAATCTGTCGCAAGTTCAGGGTTATTAGGAGAATAGCCAATAGAGAATTTTTCAATTTCTTCTTTTGATATATTTCTATTTTCTAAATATTCACTAGCAATTTTTCCTTCACTAGTAAGAAGCGAATATTCATAGAATTTTTGTAGTTCGTTTATACATTTATATAAAGTAGCAACATTTTCATCAATATGACGAGTATATGTCTTCTCAAAAAGCCTTGGATCATCAAAATTAATCATGGAGGCGACTTTGCGAATCGCATCTTCGTATGAGATGTGTTC
>CAVEQA010000101.1:3184-4381 GCA_963617725.1 Paludibacteraceae bacterium | reverse complement strand
GTATTCCAGTAGTCCAAAAGTTCGGGTTTTGATATTTCAGTTTTAACATCATTTTCATCTTTATAGAAAGAATATTTTGTTTCATCAAAATCATCAAAATTGACAACTTCATAATTTTCAATAGATTTGTTTACATAAGAGATCGAACTTACATTATTAACCAAATTTGTCATTTGCAATTTCTGATAGGTATTTTTATTGCAGAAAATAGTTGCAAATCCGCTATCTTTAACATCGACAATTTTCAATTTGAAACTCTTGGAAACATTCGAGCCATCATAATAAGGCATATTGAGATAGGTATCTATAATATTAGAATATATATCTCCATTTGGGAATTTATAAGTATTGTTTGAATTAAAGATTAAAAATACACCTTTATCAATGATGAGTTCATCATCATTCAAATTGATATTTTTTAATTCAGAGCAGACATTTCGATAATTATCGATATTGCTAAAAGTAACTGTTGGTTTAAAGGTCACTTGATTATTCAAAGATAAAATCTTATCAAAAACAGTGAAATAAGAAGTCTTAAGTTTGAATAAACCCTCAGAGACAATTTTATCGGTTGTACTTCTATCAATAGCACCAGCTCTATTAGCATCATAACTATCATAATAATAATCATCATTGTAATAACTATTATAGGTACGATATGTGTTGATAAATCTATTATTTACTGAGTAAATACTCAATTGATTATTTGTTTCGATAAGATGTGATTCTTCATCAGTTATCAAATCAGATAAAATTTCTTGAGATAATGTGAAGCCCTTATTATTTTTAGAAACAGCAACTAAAACATTATCAGTTTGATATTTTATCTCAGAAGCTACGACCGATTCTAAACCGCTGATAACACCAAAACAAACATCAAGTAAGAGATAAATGATGAGTGGAATTATCATCGCAGCAAAACGGAAAAACTTTTTCTTCTTTTTATATTTCAAATTTTCAAAAGAGAACATCTCATTCAAAGTTTTGTACAAGACTGAATCTTTAAATTTTGGTTTTTCGTTTTTAGATTCAAAATTTAAATCTATCGGTTCTTCATCGACAATTTCAACTTTACTAACTTCATCTTTTTCTTCCGATTCAATGGTATTGACTAGAGAAATATCATCCTTACTTGCTAAGCTGACATTATCGCCGATGATAGTTATCTTACCACCACGATTGATGATGGTGAGTTTA
>CAVEQA010000101.1:2052-3174 GCA_963617725.1 Paludibacteraceae bacterium | reverse complement strand
AGAATAGATTTTGAAAGAAATATTATCTTCTTTGAGTTCTTTTTTGTTCAAAGAAGCGATATTGATTCTATTTTGAACATAAATATCATCAAGATTTTCTTTTTTAGGATCAATTTGAACAAATTTCTTATCTTTGATTGCGAAGGCATAATCTGCAAAGAGATGAACCAAATTGACATTATGGGTGACACAAATTATCAAATGATCTTTGGATAAATTCTTTAATATTTGCATCACATTCAAGGAATTTTTACTATCCAAATTTCCAGTTGGTTCATCAGCTAAGATGATTTTAGGATTAGAAGCAAGAGCTCTTGCAATTGCGACTCTTTGTCTTTGACCTAAAGATAAAGCTTTAGCACTGCGTCTAGCATTGATATTTAAACCGACAGCTTTTAAAAGAACATTTACCCTTTTAGTTATTTCTTTCTCATCATAAACACCAGCGATATTGAGACCTATCTTGATATTTTCTCTGACGCTGAGATCATCAAAGAGAAGAAAATCTTGAAAGATATATCCTATATTTTGACGGCGATATTCTTCGATATTTTCTTTTTTACCATCATAGAGAATTTCACCATTATAGGAGATAAGTCCTCCGATAGAATTCAAGATGGTTGATTTACCAATACCAGATTTGCCGACGATGAAGACAAATCCATGGTCTGGAAAGGTGATGGAGGCATGATCTAAGACAGTATTTGCTTTTCTCGTATTTTCATTGAAAGTTTTAACGATATCTTTAACTTCAATCATAATCACTTCCTCCTCTTTCTAATAGGCATTGATAAATAAATGCTGAATAATATATCTATGATCAATGAGAAGATAAAAATACCACTCAATTGAGAGAAATAATCAAATACTAGAGGTACTAATGTTAAAAATAAAGGATAAATGATGATATTAGAAATCAGTGTTATCGTTAAAAACTGAGTTAAATTGATCAATAAAATATCTTTGAATTTATAACCGATATAACTCAAAATCATCTGATCATTGCTCTTACGATAATAGAAATTATTTAAAATTTTTCTGATCAAGACCAAAATGCCAAAAAGAAGAAAAATCAAAAATACAGTTGAATCGATCAAACTTATTTTTTCAAACGTGGTAAAA
>CAVEQA010000101.1:0-2042 GCA_963617725.1 Paludibacteraceae bacterium | reverse complement strand
GTTGAATTCTTGAAACAGTTCTTTTATCAAAAGCTTCATATGAATAAGTGTTTTTATCTAAAGAAGTAGTGAAGGAAGAAACTTGATTCCTATCTTTAAAATAATATCTTTGCAAATAATTCTGTTCGATGAGTTCTTTAGAGAAGACTTTGGGTGAATTATAAGAAACCTTATAAGTTCTCTCTGGAAGGTGGTCATCATAATATTTGATATTTTTCATCTTACTCAATGGAATTTCAAAACCGTTGAATGAAAAGGTCAATTGATCTTTTTTATCTTCCCAATATTTATCCAAATAGAAATAGTTATTGAATAATTTATTATTTTGACTAAATGTGAAGCTGATATCATCGCTTTTAATGTCAACAGTAATTAAATCAGTGTAATCTGATATTTGAACTGAATCATTATAAACAGTTAAATAATCAGCAGAATTTAAATATAAAAACTCACAAATCTCATGTAAAGTTTTAACACTTTCTATATTCGGAGTATAAAAACAAGTATTCAAACTCATTTTATCATCGGTGCAATAATAAATACCTGATAAAACAAATTTTGGAGATTTATCAAAAACATTCGTTTCAAATTTACTAGCAGAGATATGACTAGAATATTCCTTATAAGAATAATCCAATTCAAGGGGAAGAAGAGCAATTTCAGTACCGATATATTCTTTGATTATATCTTCAGTAGTACTGCCTTGATATTCAGAATTCAAGACTGCATAAATAGAATATTCATTTTGAGCTAAATTAAAACTTGCTTCTTTATAATCAGTGGAAAGATATGGTAATAAATAACCATTATATATAGATGAAGAATAGGTATCCTGCTTAATTTTTTCTTTTTTAGAATAATCAAAAATATTAAATCTGGAATATTGGAACAAATCAAAATTATCAGCAAAATATTCAGAAGTATCTAAGATATCAGAAGCATTTATATCATTCTTTTTTACTAATACTTCATTACCGACACCATTTCCAGTAACTTGAGAATACATCAAAAAATCAAGACCGCCATAAAGAATGCAGTTGATAGTTGAAATACCAAAACAGGAAAGAGCGGTCAAAAATAAAATGAAGAAAGTAGCGATAAATCTTCCAGGACGTCTAAATGCGAATAAAATAGAAGAGAAGATTTTACCTTTTAATCCATATTTTCTATTTTTGCTTTCAATCTCTACATGTTTTTCATCACTTTTAACTTCTTTGATGATTGAATCGCTGAGAACATTACCATCTTTTAAGATGATATGTCTATTTACATACTCTTGAACTTGTTGATATTCATGAGTGACATAAATGATAAGTCTATCTTTCTTAACGCTTTGAATCAAGTTGATGATCTCTTTACTAGTATCAACATCAAGATTTCCTGTCGGTTCATCAAAAATGATAACCTTGCTCTCCAAAGCTAAAGATCTTGCAATAGCAACTCTTTGTCTTTCACCACCAGAAAGTTTGGAGGTTCGATAATTGATTTGTTTTTCAAGACCGACCTGTTTTAATACTTCAACAGCTTTTTTCTCAGCACTTTTTTTATCAAGTCCAGAACGGATAAGAGCTAATAAAATATTTTCTTTTGCAGAAAAAGATTCGATAAGATTGTAATCTTGGAAGACAAAAGAAATATTCTTACTATATATTTCATGTCTTTCTTCTTCAGACATTCCAGATAATGGAATGCCATCAAATAAAATATCGCCTTCATCAAAATCTTCTAAACCTGTCAAAACTTTTATCAAAGTAGTTTTACCAGCACCGGATTCACCAGTGATGACAACAAATGAACCATCAGTTTTGAAATCAAGGGTCACATTCTCAATACCTTTAGCTGATTTTTCACCATCTTGATAGTATTTGCTTACATTATGTAAATTAATTTCCACAGACATATCTCCTTTCTAACTCATTGATTATATATCAAACAAAGAAAAAATACTTTCAAAAGTTAAATTTAATTAAAATTCAATTCTCTTGACAACATCAAAAAAGAAGTGAGATCTTTATCAGGTATTTTTTCATTTAGTACAATAG
>CAVEQA010000100.1:0-4528 GCA_963617725.1 Paludibacteraceae bacterium | reverse complement strand
GCTCTAATTGTATCATCCATATCAAAATATTTGTACATACCAAGTCTTCCCATAAAGGTTACATCAGCTTCTTTGGATGCTAACTCTTCATATTTTTTATAAAGTGTTGAATTTGCTTCGTTGCTGACAGGATAGAATGGATCATCTCCTTCTTCAAATTCTTTTGGATATTCTTTAGTTATGTATGTTACTTTGCTTTCTCTAGGATTAAACCATTTATGTTCTGCAATTCTAGTGTAAGGAACTTCTCTTTCAGTGTAATTGATGACGGCATTTCCTTGATAGTTTTCTTTTTCAATTCTTTCGGTTTCAAATCTCAAAGTACGATATTGAAGATGTCCATAACAATATGAGAAATAACGATCGATTTCACCTGTAAAGATTATATGTTTTGCAACATTTTTATATTCTTCTTTGTGTTCTAAATAGTCGATGTTATATTTAACTTCGATTCCTTCTAGCATTCTTTCGATGATTTTAGTATATCCATCGACTGGGATTCCTTGATATTTATCGTTGAAATAATTGTTGTTATAAGATAAACGGACAGGAAGTCGTTTGATGATTGAAGCAGGAAGATCTTTACAATCTCTTCCCCATTGTTTTTCAGTATATCCTTTGATCAAGGTATTGAATACATCTTTACCAACTAAAGAGATAGCTTGTTCTTCAAGATTGGTTGGTTCTTTTCCTTCCATCTTTTTTCTTTGAGAATTTATCTTTTCTAAAGCTTCTTCTGGTGTGATAACCCCCCAAAGAGCGTTGAAAGTATTCATATTGAATGGAAGATGATAGAGCTTTCCTTTGTAATATGCTAATGGACAGTTTACAAAGTTATTCATCTCTGAAAACGAAGAAAAATAGTCCCATACTTCTTTATCAGAGGTGTGAAAGATGTGTGGTCCATAAAGATGAACATCGATGTTATCTTTTCTTTCTGACCTGATTGCACCACCTAAGACGTCTTTTTTCTCTAAAACTAGGACTTTTTTACCTTTTTGCTTTGCTAAATTTGCAAAAGTAGCTCCGCTTAAACCAGCTCCGATAATCAAATAATCATACATGCAATCTGTACCTCGTTGTTTAAATAAAAATATGTATATTTTATTAATTATATCTCAAATGTGTTCTAAATGATAGAGGTTTAAAAATTAAAGCCATAATAGTTATTAAAGGTCTTTCTTTTTCTTGTTAAAAAGTGATATAAATAATTAATGGGAACTAAAAAACATGGAATATGATGTTGCAATTGTTGGATGTGGTCCAACAGGCTATATGTGTGCTTATCGTTTGATTGAAAAAAATCCGAATTTGAAAGTTGTTCTTATCGATAAAGGTAAAGAAATAACTAAGAGAAGATGTCCTATCAGTGAACATCTTGTCGCTTCTTGTCCTAATAATGGAAAATATCAGGGTTGCTTACCTGCTTGCTCTATCACCTCTGGTTTTGGTGGAGCTGGTGCTTTTTCTGATGGAAAATTTAATAAGACAACAAAATTCGGTGGTTGGTTGACAGATTATATCTCAGCTGATCATCTTGTCTCATTGATCGAATACTGCGATCAGGTCAATTTAAAATTTGGTGCTACAAATGAAATCACTGATCCATATACTGAAGAAGTAAGACAAATTGAAAAACAAGCAGCTGGTGCTGGTCTTTTACTTTTAAGAGCTCAGGTCAGACATTTAGGTACTGAAGAAAATCTTAAAATCTTGACTAAGATTCAAAATTATTTGAGTCAACAAGGTGTTGAATTCAAGTTTTTCTCTGATGTCGTCGATATTGATGAAGTAGATCATGAAGTCAAAGGATTGATTTTTAAAAATGGTGAAAAACTTCAAGCTAAAAAAGTAGTTCTTGGTGTTGGAAGAGAGGGTTCATCCTATCTTCAAAAGATGTTAAGAAATCACAATATCTCCTTTGTCAATAATCAAGTTGATATCGGTGTCAGAGTTGAAACATCTAATGTTGTTATGCAAGATATCAACAAATATTTATACGAAGGCAAATTCTTATATAATTCAAATCAAGGAACGACTGTTAGAACTTTTTGTTCTAATCCAAGCGGTCACGTTGTCATTGAAAATGATGATGGAGTCATGCTTGCTAATGGTCACAGTTTCTCTGATCCAAAACTTGGAAGTGAAAATACTAACTTCGCTCTTCTTGTCTCTCATAAATTCACAGCTCCATTTGATGATCCAAATCAATTTGCAATCGATTTTGCTAAGGTAGCTAATCGTTTAAGTTGTGGTTCTGTCATCATTCAAAAGTATGGTGATTTGAAAAGAGGTAGAAGGTCATCTCCTGAAAGAATCAAAAAAGGATTCATTCATCCGACCTTAAAGGAAGCAGTTCCTGGTGATTTAGGATTATGTCTTCCATATAAGACCCTTCAATCTATCATCGATATGATTGAAGCACTTGATCATGTCACACCAGGTATTGCAACTGAACACACACTTCTTTATGGTGTTGAGGCAAAGTTCTATTCTGCAAGACCAAATGTCGATGAGAATTTACAACTTAAAGAATTGAAGAATGTCTATTGCGGTGGTGATGGTGCTGGAATCACTCGTGGTTTAGCTCAAGCAGGTGCATCTGGTGTTTTAATAGCTGATAGTATATTAAGTGATATTGAAAAGAGGTAAGAAAATGAAATTCAATACAATCTCAGTCGAAGGAAGTCAATTCGGTGATGAAGGAAAAGGAAAATTGACCGACTATTTAGCAACTAGTGCTGATATGGTCGTTCGTTATCAAGGTGGTAATAATGCAGGACACTCTGTTGAAATCAACGGTGTCAAACATGCCCTTCGTTCTCTTCCATCTGGTATTTATAATCCAAATGTTTTAAATGTCATCGCCAATGGTGTTGTTTTAAATCCATTCGCCTTCATTGAAGAATTAGATGAGAACATCAAAGGTGGTCTCAAAGATTTCAAACTTGCAATCTCAAATCGCTGTCAGCTCATCATGCCATCTCATATCGCCCTTGACGGTGCTTATGAAGAAGCATTAGGTGATAATAAAATTGGTACTACTCATCGTGGTATTGGACCTTGCTATTGTGACAAAGCTAGAAGAATCGGTCTTAGAGCTGGCGATCTTCTTTATCCTGAATATTTAAAAGAGAGATTACACGGTCTTTTAACCATCAACAACATCGAATTAAAAGCTCTTGGTAAAGAAACTATTGATGAAGAAAAACTTTACAATGATTTGCTTGAAATCAGCAAGAGAATCAATCCATATATCACTGATACTTCAGTTTTAATCAATGATTATATTGATAGCGGAAAGAAAGTTGTCTTTGAAGGTGCTCAAGGATCACTTCTTGATTTAGATCATGGTACTTATCCATATGTTACTTCTTCTAGTCCTACTTCTATTTCTATTCCTGTCAATTGTGGTGTAGCTCCACAAAAAATTAATAAAGTCTTAGCTATTATGAAAGCTTATATGACAAGAGTTGGTGAAGGTCCGATGCCAAGTGAACAAAACAATGAATGGGGAAATACCATTCGTGAAAAAGGTCATGAATATGGCGTTGTCACTCATAGACCAAGAAGAGTCGGTTATTTAGATCTTGTTCTTTTAGGATATACATCAATGATCTCTGGTGTCACTGATATCGCTGTCACTCTCTTTGATGTTTTGATGGATGTCGATGATTTAAGAATTTGTGTTGCTTATGAATTAGATGGAAAACAAATAACTACAGTTCCATCCACTGAACCTGAGTACGCAAGATGTAAACCAGTATATAAATATTTCAAAAAGATTCCTCATTATGATACAAAAGCTATTCACAGTTTTGAAGACTTCCCTGAGGAAGCTAAAGAATATCTCAATTTCATCAAAGATTATTTACATGCAAATATCTCTATTGTTGGACTTGGACCGGATAGAGAAGAAACTCTTGTTTTAAAGAAGTTATTTGATTAATAAAATAGTGCTCAGAATCTTATTGATTCTGAGCATATTTTTAAATAAAGAAAAAATTATACATTTATCTAAAAAATAGAATTGAGTTTAATAAATTCTTAAAAAATATAGTATTTTAGGGCAAATTCTCTTTTTTAGAGAATTATTCGCCTTATCGGTTATTTACAAATTCGCCGAAAATGTGAATAATAAATTTATCGAGGTAACTATTATGACATTCGGAGAAAAATTAAAAAAACTTAGATTGAGTAAAGAGATGACACAAAAAGATTTAGCTGATAAATTAAATGTCACATTTCAAACTATCAGTAAATGGGAAAATAATACCAATGAACCTGATTTTACAACATTAAAGGAAATAGCTAAAATTTTTTCTGTTTCTATTGAATATTTATTTAACGATGAGGATGAAGAAATTAAAGAAATTATAAAAGAAGAAAAAGTTACCTCTGATAAAAAAGAAAACAGACCAATTGAAAGAAAAGTTATTGCCAAATGCGGATATTGCAAAAGAGATATTTATCAAGGCGAATATACTCATCAAATAGAAGAGCAAACAAGTTATGGAAAAAAAGAGAT
>CAVEQA010000099.1:0-4583 GCA_963617725.1 Paludibacteraceae bacterium | reverse complement strand
AGTGAAGTGAACTCAAAAAGTTGGGCAGAGGAATCAGAAAGACTTAAGGGTTACGCTTCAGTTCGTCTCCTCGTTACTTAGGTCCACCAAATGGAACAAAAATAAGTGGCAGTCACATAATTGGAATATATTATGTACCTGGTCACTTTGTTGTAAGGGCGCAGATGGTTGTTGCCCGTAATAGAAAGAAGGACAAATAGTGGTTTCGGCCACTATTATTTTAATATCGTTCACTTTTTATCTAGTTTAACACGAAATTTATAGTTTAATCTTGTAAGATTTTCAAGTACTTATCCAGTCTCTCATTAATGTATTTTGCAAACAAATTTTCCATTGCTGATAAATTATGTTTTACGTGATATTCATCAAAAGCATTGTAATATGCAAGTCGATCCATGTACTTGATATCAATAGGAGGATACCCAGCCTTCATCAATTCCAAATTAACTAAAAGTCTACCAGTTCTACCATTACCATCGATAAATGGATGAATCGCCTCGAATTCAATATGAAAACGTGCTAATTTGGTTACTATATGCTCATTGCTATTTTTAAAGTCGATTAAAAGTTGCTCCATTTTAGATTGAATCAAATAAGGTTGTACAGGTTCATGCGCGGCTCCCATTATGCGCACAGGGATTCTACGATATACGCCTCTATCTTCTTTCTTATTGGCCAAAACCAAGAAGTGAATTTGTTTAATAATATTTTCACTTAGTGGGATATTGTCTTTAACCAATTCTTTAACGTAATCAAATGCCTCTTTGTGTCCTACAGCTTCCACATGATCTTTTAATGGCTTTTTATCAATTGTAAGGCCTCTAAGAACTAAATCAGTTTCCCTTAAAGTTAAAGTATTGCCTTCAATGGCATTGGAGTTATATGTATACTCGACAACAAATTCCTCATTAAGTCTTTCGACTTCGCCCTCAGTTAGCGGTCTTCTAATATCAAGTTCTTTTTTTTTATTATCTATAATTGATAAAATACTTTCTTTTGATTTGTATCTGCCATCAGCAGGCTTTAAAGCTTCAACAGGTATTTTCCAACCACGCCCCTCTTGATAAGCCCCATTAATTTTTCCTTGAGTACAAAGAACACGAATTCTTCTTTCAGAAATACCCCATTTTTCAGCAGCTTGTTTTACGGTTATATACATTATATGCCTCCAATTTTTCATCTATTCTATCAAATTAGTGGAACAATATCCAATATCTTCGGAATAATATAATATTGATTAACGGAATAATGTATGCTTTAGTGAATTGGAAGTAGAAGATATCCTAAATACGAACCCATCCCCTATCACGGTGCTTGTTTGCGTGAAGCAATATTAAACGCTTTTGCTCACGCCAATTACTTCATACGTTCTAATATAAAAGTTGAATTTTTCGATAAAGAAGTTAAGATTACAAATCCAGGTGGAATTTATCAGGCAACACTTTATTAATGGCTCACGCAAAACCGGAGGATATTACATTATTTCCGAAAATAGAATAGATTAGCGTAATTAAGTTCGTCTCCTCTTTATTTAGGTCCACCATCTAAGAAATATAGGTTTGATGCCATATCAAACCTTTTTTGTGTCAAAAACAAAAATCATCATTTTTATTGTAGACGTCAATTTCGAACACTAGGATTGGTTACTATCCATTTCAAGACGCTAACTTTATCACACAAATCAGTACGACAAAAATAAAATCATGGATTCATCTTTATTCTTTGAGCAACTCCTTGGCATCCATTGATAGTAACTTGGCAACTTCTAAAGAAATATCATTTAACGTACAGTTAAGTTTTCCGTTAAAATAATCCTGATACATATTGATTATTCCACCAGAAAAATAACTGATTCTTAGATTCACCATCTTTGTATCACTTAGATAATTTGGAATATCAGTATCCAGCCTCATGTAATTAGAAAAAATGTCACGCAATTTCTTTAAAAATATTTCAGTATCATTTATCTTAAGAAGAATCCTATATTCTGCTTCATTAGACTCTAAAAATCTACTTATTTCAAGAAGAAGAGGTGTCGGATTATTGAAGAAATTCTTGAATTTGAATTTCTTTAATAGTTCCATCATTTTATCTATTACCTCATTTTCTAGTTCTTCTGTAATGGCTCTTACATCTAAATAATGAGCATAAAAGGTACTACGATTTAAATCGGCTTTTTTTACAATATCAGTCACTGTGATTTTTTTGTATTCTTTTTCTTCTAATAATTCAAAAAAAGCTTTCTTAATCATATTTTTTGATCTAATTTTATTTCTATATACAGCTTTCATAAACCTCCAATCTCCGACACATTATCCTGTCATGTCGGTTTTCATACAGAACAATAGATATTAATGATTATCTTGATCTCCTTTTGAAATTATATTATAGGTGTATAAAGAAAACAACACCTGTGTGAATTTGTACAAGTGTGTGAAAGGAGGTCCTTTATATGAAACTATATGATTTTCTTTACCATCCAAAGAAAGTTTCAAACATTGAGAGCAAAAAAGCTTTCATTATCGGTGGTGGTATTGCCGGCATGGCTGCAGCAGCATTCTTGATTGATGATACTGGTATGCCAGGAAATAACATTACAATTTACGAGAAGCGAAAAGATGTCGGCGGATGTTGTGGCGTTATCTCGAATGAAGGCAAATATGTATGTCCAGGTGAAAGAGAACTTGAACCATATATGGAATGCCTCTGGTATTTATGCAGCAAAATTCCTTCATTAGATACTCCCGGAAGAACTGTGCTTGATGAAACAGTAGATACAAATAGAGAATCAGCCATTCATTCTGAATGTCGAGCTATTCAGGATAGAGGACATATTTGGGAAGGCATCCATGATTTTAAAATGGATAAAAAGACAACAATGCAGCTCCAAAAATACATTACTGAACAGGAGAGTGATCTAGAAAACATAACCATTGAAGATTACTTTGGCAAGGATAGTCCTTTCTTCGATTCGGCAATGTGGTGGTGTTTTCATCCGATGCTTGCTTTCAAGCAATATCATAGTGCACTGGAAGCGAAAAGATATTTGTCAAGATTCGGTTTAGGATATCGCATCGATTATTTAGAAGGCATCCTTCATACAAAACGAAATGAATATGATTCAATCATCAAGCCGCTATTAAAGTGGTTACTCGATAAGGGTGTAAAAATTGAATATGATTCAGCCGTCTATGATATTGAAATGGACGATGATTGCAATATTGCTAGGGAAATATTGATGAGAAGAAATGGACACGAAGAATCAGTCAGTGTTAACGAAACCGATTTCGTATTCGTGACGAACGGCTCATTGATGACAAATTCAACATTTGGTGATAACACTCATGTCGCCCATATCAATAAAGACATGAATAACTTAGGACTATTTACCATTTGGAATAATTTAGCTAAGAAAAATGAAAAGTTTGGTCATCCGGAAAAATTCTTAGGTCAGATCGATAAGACAAAATGGATGAGTTATTTTATTACTGTAAAGGATTATCCGGAGTTCTTTGAAAGATTAGAGAAAAACACAGGAAGCAGATCTGGAACTGGCGGTTGCATCACTGTAAAAGATTCAGGTTGGGAAATCAGCTTAATCTTATATGACAGAGATTATTTCCCAAATCAAAGACAAAATAATGAAGATGTTTTATGGGGAGATGGTCTGTTTGGTGAAAGACTCGGAAACTATATCAAGAAACCAATGGGTGATTGTACAGGAAATGAGATTCTTCTGGAAATTCTTTATCACCTTGACATGCTAGATATTAAGGATGAAGTATTGTCACACGCCCATATTTCGACATGCATGATGCCTTATATTACAAGCCAGTTCATGCCTAGGACATGCAAAGATAGACCGGAAGTTGTTCCGGAAGGATGCAAGAATATCGCATTTATAGGACAATTCGTTGAAGTTCCTGGAGATGTCGTATTTACCATTGAAACATCCGTCAGAACACCACTTGAAGCGGTTTATAAATTGACTGGGCTTGAAAAAGAAATCATCGAAGTATATCCGTCTCAATACGACCTCCGTTATTTCAAACAACGAATAATGAAATTCAATGGTATAACCAGTGATCTCACTTCGAATGATTTACCAAAATTGAATCCGTTTAAAATGAGAAAACTTAAAAAGGAATTAATATACAAGATTAATAAGATTCCACCTTATTACGTAATGTATCAAGGGAAAGACAAATCAGTTGCGACGAAAAAAAGTGTGTTGAATCCAGACTTCCCAAAAACAAAAAATGAAAAAAGAAGATAATTGAAAAACTCCCTAGTGTTAATAGTTTACAGCTTGAGAGCAATAAATTGGTATCCAGGATCCAATGCCAAACAATTGCTAGAATTATTAACAAAACAGTACTCAAATATAACTATAGATATCATTCGAAATTCTTTAAAAAGAAAATTAAGTGATTATGTTGAATTTAATGGTTCACGTAAAATTGGTGGAATTATATTATTTCCAAAAATAGAATAGATTAGCGTAATTAAGTTCGTCTCCTCATTACTTAGGTCCACCAAAAGGTAAGGAGACGAACACCAGTCATATAATTGGAATATATTAT
>CAVEQA010000098.1:0-4594 GCA_963617725.1 Paludibacteraceae bacterium | reverse complement strand
GATAAAAAAGATTAAAAGGAAATGACATGCGCTTACTTAATTTGTGTAGTTTGAAAATTATTTAATATCTTTTATAATGAAAAAGTATTGTTGGAGGTAAACTTTATGAAAAAAACAAAATTAGTTATTTTGCCATTAATCGCTATATCTCTTATCAGTTGTAATAAGGGAAATAGTAATTCTGTATTAGATAGTAGTACAAAGACATCTAATATAGTTCCTACTTCACAAACTAGCAACAAGAGTGAATCTTCTAAACCGAGTTCCTCATCTTCTTCTACTACATCTTCTTCAACTACTTCCACTTCTACTTCTTCATCAGCTTCATCTAGCGATGATGTATATAGTAAAGGCTGGTCAGTAGAAATCACTGATTTGATGTTGAAACATTTAGGAGGAACAATTCTTCCTAAAATTAATTTAGGTAGTAAAAATTCTATTTATGGTGAATGGGATTTAGAATTCGATTATTCTTATGGACGCCTATTTATCAGTGGTATTGAAGAATGGGATAACACAAAGACAGCAAACGAATGTGCTTCCATTTATAATGCTGATGGAAATTGGAATATCGTTTCAAATCTTCCTGAAAAATTTGAAGCTAATTCTCTAGATAACAAGGTTCATGTCATCATTGCTCCTATGAGTTCTAGTGATAATACAATTCAAATTACTGCGACATATGATGAACCTTATGATACAAAAAGTGCAGCTACAGCTTGGGATGATGAAGTTCAAAATGATATGATTGGACTTTTTGGTGAAGTTACCGATTATGTTTATCTCGGACTTGCTTATCCAACGAGTTCTGTTTCTACAAACGCTAAAACAGGAAACTATATTCAAATCTTTGGCGGAAAGTGGGATGATAAAATTCTCTCAGATGCATTAGGATGGAAAACATTAGGCTTTGATGTAAATATCGATGGTACAAATAACACTATCATTGCAACAAAAAATGCTGCTGATGGAAAATCTTTCTATACTTACAAAGTTGATAAATATGGTGTTGCTGCTTATGGGCTTAAAATTAGACTTACAATTTTTAAATCTGAACTATATAATCCAAGCGGTTCATCTGAATGGTCTAGCACAGTAAAAACATGTTTCATAAATAATCTCAACGGACACGAAAATGATATTCCATTTGTCTATCTTGGAACTGAAAATCCAAATTTTGAATATGATACTGATTCTAAACAAATCAGACTCATTGGTGGAACTTGGAATGCAGATATTTTGACTAAAGCTGATTCTGCTTATTCTTCCACAAATGGTTGGACAACATCGCTTGATAAAAATGATGAAACCTTCGCTGCAACAAAAACATTTGCTGATTGTAATTGTGTTATCACAATTCAAATAAGTCATATATATCAATCTACAAACTACAATTATCCATATATGACCATCACTATCGAAGAGGGTCTTTATATTCCTTCAGGTCTTACAGATTATGCTACTAATACTAAAACTTTATTAGCACAATATTTCCCTGATCTCACTTTACCATATGTTTATCTCAACTTGAAGAAATCAGCAACTGATACAGGTGTTGATGAAACAGCAATGATGTCTGATGGTATACTTTCAATCACTGGCGGTGAACATAATGATAAGCTTCTTGAAAATATGAAAGCGGCTTTTGCAGCTGATGTTGACGATGAAGGCAATTCTAAATGGACAGTCAGAGAAAGTTATGTTTCTCCATTCCTTTCTTTTGAACACACCAATACTGATGGCTCTGTTTATCAAGTAGATTACACAAAAATTGATAATGCAGAAGGAACTAAAAAATTAGCTCAAATTCAAGTTACAAAGTTTGCAGCTTATGTTGTTCCAGAAAGCGGCGATTATGATGCTGATGTGAAAACAGCTATCAATACCACACTTCATGGACATGATATCCCTTATGTTTACTTATATACTCAAAAAGAAGGTTATTACAGCTATGATAACTCACTTCAAATTTGGGGTGGAAAATTCTTCAAACAAATGATTACTGCTGCTGATACAGCTTTCAAAGCAAAAGGTTGGGATACAACAATTGCTTCTGATGGAAATTCTATCACTGCAACTATCATCGAAGATGATGGATGTGGACTTACCATGACTCTTAAAAACGATAATGGTAGACCTCTTATGGAAATTGAATATGATGAACCATACTTTGACAAAGATCACCAACCAACTGCATGGACTGCTGACACAACAAATACGCTAACAAACAACAAATATTTCAAAGAAATCGAAATCCCATATGTTTATCTTGGTACATCAAATGAATATTGTAAAATTTCACTAACAACTTTAACTATTACAGGTTCTGTTTGGAATTCTAAAATTCTTACAGCTGCGAAAACAACATTTTCAGCTGCAGGATGGGAAGTGTATGATGCAACTTATGAAGGAAAGAGCGCTGTTATCATGTCTAAAGAAGGCGAATCTAATGGCGTTGGCACAACAAATAATTTCATCGTTATGATTTATCGTTTGAATGGTGTACCTGTGCTTAAAGGTTTCTATGAAAAACAAGCAAAAACTACAGCTAAGTATCCTACTTCTACTGCAACAGCTTGGACAAGTGAAATTCAAACTGAAATCCAAGCACACAATGGTGGGTACAACGATATTCCATATATCGATTTAGGGTCTGATTCAATTTCAACCGACGATTCAAATGATGGCTTCTTTAGATTAATGGCTAATGCTAACTTTAGTACCAATACAAGAAAGCTAAAAGCTTATAATGAACTTGTGGCTCATGATAATGCTGAAGGAACAACAAATAAATTCAATCCAAGTATTATCATTAATGGAACAAAAATCGAAATTCGTGGTAAATATGAGCGCACTGATGGTTCTAGTGTCAACATCGTAATCAATGGTACTTCAAGTCTTTCTTATCTTGATATCTATTACAACGCTCCATTCAATCCAACTGCAACAGAATGGTCTAGCAAAGTCACTAAAGCGTTTGACAAATATTTTGAAGGAAATACTATTCCGTATTTCTACATCGGTAGCGATAATCCAGCTTTAGAAGTTAGTGCTGATGGCAGTGAAATTATCTTGACTGGTGAAACATGGAAAGATGAAATTTACGAATATGCTATCAATGCATTCAACAACGATAAGGACAAAACAACAAATGAATCTTATTGGAATTATTCTTATGATTATTCCGATAGCATAAAAGGTAAACAACTTATCGCATGTAAAGAAGTCAGTACTGGTACATTCATCACTTGTAAATTGTACAAAAATTCTATGGATAAACCAGTTCTTGAAGTTTATTACGTATATTAATCTTTGATTCATCAAGGCTATTGCAAAAAAAGCAATAGCCTTTTTAAATAAAACTTAAAATTGATAAGATAAAATTATGCTTAAAAAATAAAATGAATCTATTAAGGAATAAATTGTTGAAGTCGTGATATTTATAAAGTTTGTTATAAAAAAGGATATTTATTAAAATTTTACACAAAAAAATCCGATACATAAGTATCGGAGTATTTTATTAAATTAATGGAGCAAGTGACGGGAATCGAACCCGCATATTTTCCTTGGCAAGGAAATGTTCTACCACTGAACTACACCTGCAATAATAATGGCGGATCATACGGGATTCGAACCCGTGGTCTTCTCCGTGACAGGGAGACGTGATAGGCCTCTACACTAATGATCCAACGCTTAATTTCTTGCACTCTTTCAAGCGCCTAAATATTATCTCAATATTGCCTTTTAAAATCAAGAGTTTTTTTAACTTTTTTTCAAGAATTGAAATTTATGCTAAATAATCAAAAAATTTTATTCTATTGCCGTTTTATGGTTTATAATTGTTTACATAATATTATTGGGGGAAACCAGAATGGAAAAGTTGATTCTTTCAGAAGATGAAATTGTTCGTGTTTGTGACCGCTTAGGAAAAGAAATTGATGAAACTCTTGAAGCAAATGATAATGGTATCCCTATTTTATTAGGTGTTATGAATGGTGCATTACCTTTCATGTATGAACTTATCAAACATATCAATACACCTTGTCAATTAGATACAATTAAAGTTTCTAGTTATGATGGTACTGCTACAACTGGTGAAGTTAAAGTTCAAAAAGGTCCTGATCATTCTTTAGAAGGTAAAGATGTTGTTATTATTGAAGATATCATCGATACTGGCATCACTATGCATTTCTTAAAAGATTTTATTCAGAGAACTTATCATCCAAAGAATTTATATGTTTGCATTCTTATTAAGAGAGATTCTAAGGACTGCAAATATAATGAATTAGCTGATTTTACTGGTCTTACTACCGATGAACAAAGATATATTGTCGGTTTCGGTTTTGATTATTATGGTTTATTTAGAAATCGTCCATATGTTTTTGTGCCATCTATTAAAGATATTAAAGAATGGGGTGCAATCATTGAAGAAGATAAAGCACTCTCTAAAAAATGGAAAGAAGAACATCCGAGTAAATAAATTTTATTCTAGGTTTTGTAAGGAATAACTAAAAAGAGGATAACAAATTTGTGTTTTGTTATCCCTTTTTTAATTGTGACGGACATGTCATATATCTATTGGAAGGTGAAAATC
>CAVEQA010000097.1:0-4772 GCA_963617725.1 Paludibacteraceae bacterium | reverse complement strand
CTGGTCATCCTACTCAGTTTTCAAAGAGCGATTGTATTGCGCTGTTTTTCAAGCGTGAATAATTCTACCATCGAAATTCGAATGTGTCAAGAAATTTTTGCTATTTTTTTAAATAATTTGCTGCAACCAAATATTCAAAACTGATTGCAGCAAATTTAACAATTATAAACTAATATTCAACAACATCAATATTTCTTAAAAGTATCTTCTTTTTTTCTTCATCTTCAGTAGTTACAAGTTTAGTAGCAGAAACTACACTAACCCATTGTTGAACATATTGAGAAGCGATATCAGCCTTTTTACAAAACTCTTTTAAATAAAGGTCAGCAAGTTTTTCATTATTATCTAATAAAAGTGATAAATAAGTACAAGCTGCATCACCAGAAGAATTTCCTCTAGTAGCATGAGCCCAATCTAATAAAAACACTTCTCCATCATCTCTAATTATAACGTTATGTAAAGTGATGTCACCATGACATAATTTATAATGATTAGGCATTTTTTCAAGTTTAGCATGTAAATCATATCTTGTAGAAGCATCTAAACCCGAATTTGAAATATACTTGTTGAGTTTGTCTTTCAATTTAGGAAGTTTAAGATTATCAGAAAGATGAGACAAAACTTTTATTTGAACCTTAACTAATTCAGAAATGTATTTTTTGGCATGAGAAGGATCTTCTTTAATCAAAGCTTCAAGTGTTTTTCCTTTAATTTCTTCACTCGAAATAGCCCAATCATCTCCAACAGGGAAAACATCTAATACTTTAGGAGCATTAAGACCACTTTCTACAGCATAAGCTTGATTCATAGCTTCCATAAAAACATTGCTTGCTGGATATTTTTTAGAATCAAAAACTTTAGTAATTACACCATCTTTAGAATAAATTTTCTTGTTGTGATGTTCCATCAACAACTCGCCTAAGTCTAAATTTGAATTCTTGACCATATTTTACCCCCTTACTTACTTGATTTCTTTTTATTATACTCTTTTTCGCCATAATATGCTTTCAAATATAATTCTTTTATTTCAGAAATAAGTGGATAACGTGGATTTGCTCCAGTGCATTGATCATTGAAGGCATTTTCACTCATTTCATCTAATGATTCCAAGAATTTTGTTTCATCAACACCAGCTTCCTTAATTGTGAGTGGTAATTCGATGTCAACTTTAAGTTCATCAATCTTCTTGATGAGTTTATTAAACTTTTCTAAATCATTTTTTCCAGTGATTCCTAACATTTCAGCAATTTCACAATATTTTCTAAGAGTATGTGGATACTTATATTGTGGGAAAGTTCCCATCTTGGTCGGTTGTTCGCCAGCATTGAACTTCATAACTTCATCAAGCATCAATGAAACACAATATCCATGTGGCAAATGATGGTATGCTCCTAATTTATGACCACAAGAGTGATCAATTCCTAAAAATGCGTTTGCAAAAGATATACCTGCCATAGTAGCTGCGTGAGCCATGTGTTCTCTTGCTTCTGGATCGGATGCACCATTATGATAAGCTCTTGGAAGATATTTAAATATTTCAGCAATAGCTTCTTTTGCCATAGAATCAGTGAATGGTGTAGCATACATAGAAACATATGCTTCCATACAGTGGGTGAGAGCATCAATACCAGAAGCTCTTGTAAGTCCCTTAGGAATATTTAACATCAAATCAGAATCGATAATTGCCATAGATGGAAGTAATTCGTAATCAGTAATTGGGTATTTTGTTCCATCTTTTTGATCAGTGATAATTGCAAATGGTGTAACTTCTGAACCAGTACCTGCAGTAGTAGGTACACAAATGAGCATAGCTTTGGTTCCCATCTTAGGGAATTCAACAACTCTCTTACGAATATCCATGAAATCCATTGCCATATCTGGGAAGCTGACTTCTGGATGTTCATACATTACCCAAGCAATTTTGGCTGCATCCATCGGCGAACCACCACCTAAAGCGATAATTGCATCTGGTTGATAATATTTGCAAAGTCCGTTGATTTCTTCTGTACAGGCAAGAGTTGGATCCGGGGCAACATTAGAATAAATCTCGGTTTGAATTCCAAGTTCTTGTAATGGTTGAACAATTCTATTTGCCATTCCAGAGGTGAATAAGAAATTATCTGTGACTATGAGCACTCTCTTACGATCATAGACATGTTTCAATTCTTGTAAAGCTGTACGCAAACATCCAGGTTTAAAGAATATCTTACTCGGAGTTCTAAACCAAAGCATATTTTCTCTCCTTATTGCTAATGTTTTATAATTCAAAAGACTGTCAATTCCGACTTGACCAGAAACTGAGTTACCACCCCAACTACCACATCCTAAGGTAAGAGATGGTTTGATGCGGAAATTATAAATATCACCGATACCTCCTAATGAAGATGGTGTATTAACTAAAAGTCTACATGCTTGTAAACGATTCTTGAATTTATCTATTAATTCAGGATGATTGAGCTCATCAACATATAAATCAGCAGTATGACCCCATCCTTGTTTTAACAATTCTTCAGCCTTATCAAGAGCTTCGTCAAAATCTTTTGCGTGATACATAGCGATGACTGGGCAAAGCTTTTCATGTGAGAACTCTTCACTTCTATCAGTAGATTCTACTTCGCCAACCAATAATTTAGTTTCTTCAGGGACTTCAAAGCCAGCCATATGCGCAATAAAGGCAGCAGATTTTCCAACAACTTTAGCGTTACTAGCTCCATGAATGATAACGGTTTGACGAACTTTATTGAGTTCATCACCTTTAAGGAAATAGCATCCTCTATATATCATTTCCTCTTTCATTTCATCATAAATATCATCTAAAGCTACGATGGAATTTTCAGATGCACAAATCATACCATTATCGAAAGTTTTAGAATGAATGATTGAACTGACGGCCATTTTTATATCAGCTGAGGAATCAATGATGGTTGGCGCATTGCCTGGGCCAACACCGATAGCTGGTTTTCCACTTGAATAAGCAGCAGTAACCATACCTGGTCCACCAGTAGCTAAGATACAATCGGCAGATTTCATAAGAATTGAGGATGCTTCAATACTTGGAACTGAAATCCAAGAGATGATGTTTTCCGGAGCACCGGCTTTAACAGCGGCATCCAAAATAATTTGAGCAGCGTGAATTGTACAAGCCTTAGCTCTAGGATGTGGTGAAAATACAATACCATTTCTAGTTTTTAAAGCTAATAAAGATTTAAAAATAACAGTTGCAGTTGGATTGGTAGTTGGAACAATACCAGCTAAAACTCCAAGAGGTTCAGCTATTTTTTGATATCCCATATCATCATTACGTTCAATTACATCACATGTTTTACTATAACGATAAGCATTATAAATATACTCAGCAGCGAAATGATTTTTCATTACTTTGTCTTCAATAACGCCCATTCCAGTTTCAGCAAACGCTTCTTTTGCAAGTGGAACACGAGCCTTATTAGCAGCAATTGCAGCAGCTTGGAAAATTTTATCAACTTGTTCTTGTGTAAAAGTTCCATAAATTTTCTGAGCAGCCTTTGTTCTTTCAATAAGCTCTTCAACTTCTTTTGTTTCTTGGACTTTTTGATCTATTTCTTCCATAGATTGAAACCTCCTTAAATTTCCAAAAAAATTTTATCAAAATTGAATAACAGTGTAAAGAGTAAATACGCAAAATAGCTATATTTTTTGTCATTTTGCGCATTTTATGCTTGAATTCAGTTTATAATTACAGTTTTTAATGCTCTTTTTTCATAAAACGCGCATTTTAAGAAATTTGCAATGTAACCGCTGACAATCAAAGCTCTTTAATACGCAACTAACTAATCGTTAAAAATAAAAAAAATGATGGTTAAATTTTAGGATTCTATTTCTAATAATAATTGTAATTAAAAACGAAGTTCCAAATATTTACGCATAAATTCACCAACTTTAAAAATATTAAACCAAAATCATTATAGCAAAATGTTATTTATTGATTAAAACACTGCATTCTTGAAAAATTATTATTGAAAATCACTGAAAGTTATGATATCTTTATTAAGCGTGTCTTTTTTACCACGAATAATTTGTTTATATTAGGAGGATACTGATATGTCAAGAAAATGCCCAATTACTGGAAAAAGTCCTATGTATGGCAACAATGTTTCTCACTCAATGAGACATACAAGAAGAAGATGGGATGTTAACCTTCAAACAACTACTATCGTTGTCGATGGCAAGAAACAAAAGGTTAGAATTTCTACCAGTGCTTTAAGAACATTGAGAAAAAATGCCAAAAAGGCTGCTCCTGTTGCTGAAGCTAAAGTTGAAGCTACTGCACCAGCTGCTGAATAATAATCATATTCTCTGTTTAAATAAAAAATCCGTTGTAAAACGGATTTTTTTGTTTTTTATATCATACTATTTATAAAAATGGTAATACCTGTCAAACTTTCTAAAATCAAATACATCCATTCATATAAAGCTAAATAATTGATTTTTGGTTTAACATAGATTGTTTTGCCATCAATCTCAGCTTTATCCATTTTCGGCCAATCAAGTAATTTCTTGTTAAAAAAAGAAACCAAGCCAATACCACCAAAAATTCCTATGATGATAGTTGAAAATAATGAAATGCTATTTTGAAAGAGAACTGCTCCTGGTATAACATTTGAAAAAGCATAGAAGAGTGATGAAAATATAAACATTCCAAAACCTAAGAATGCGCATAAAATATGACTTTTATATTTCGATAATGGTGTCAAATTTGAAATGATAATAAATATTAACGAAAGTGGCAATAC
>CAVEQA010000096.1:1049-4849 GCA_963617725.1 Paludibacteraceae bacterium | reverse complement strand
GCTTTAAAGCATAGACCAAATGGTCATGTTTTTTACAAGGATATGCTATTTCCTTTGCTAACGTATTCATCTTGTCTTTAAGTTTTAAATATTCCATAATTGATACCCTCTTTTCTTTTTGTATTATAGCGCTTTCATTTTTGAATTTAAATACATTTTCCATTTTTTTGATATAAAATCAAATAAATCGAAATTAATGATTTATTGAGGTATCTATTATGTTAAAAGCAATTTTCTTCGACTTAGATGGCACTCTTTTACCTATTGATGAAAATGATTTTATCAAAGGTTATTTTTCTTTACTTGCTAAAAAAGTACTTCCTTATGGATATGAAACAGATAAGCTTATCAAATGCATCTGGGGTGGTACTGAAAGAATGATCAAAAATGATGGTTCAAAAACAAATGAAGAAGTTTTTTGGTCATATTTTGTTTCTATATATGGAGAAGAAAAATTAAAAGATAAACATATCTTTGATGATTTCTACACTAATGAATTCAAAGATGCAAAAATATATTGCGAAGGAAATCCCTTTGCTAAAGAGATAATCGATTTTTGTAATACTAATTTAGAAAGAACTATCTTATCTACTAATCCTTTCTTTCCAAAAGAAGGACAACAGACAAGATTATCTTTTATTGGTTTAAAAGATACAGATTTTGATTATGTGACTGATTATTCAAATTCTTCTTTTTGTAAACCAAATCCTCAATATTTTCAATATCTCCTTAAAAAATTCAATCTAAAAGGTGAGGAGGTCATCTTATTTGGCAACAATACTCTTGAAGATGGTGATTGTGCTTCTAGTTGTGGTATTAAAACATATTTAGTCAATGGTCATATCATCGATAATGAGAAAGCAAAAGGAAAATATGAAAGAGTAGATATGAAAGATGTTATCAAAACTATCAAAAACGAATTAAAAAATAACAAAAATTGAGTTAGATTAATTTAACATAATTGAACTGATTCATTATTGTAAGCGTTTATCAAGTGTTTATATAAAGGCGTTTTTCAAATGCGCAAAATATGAGCATTTCATAAACTTTTTTTATTTTTTTATTGCATGTAAGCCTTTTCATTTATAAAATTATCCAAGATACAAAAGTGCTAAGCACAATTAAAAGGAGGGTATCTTATGAGATTTTGTTTACCTCGTGATGTCTACCATGGAAAAGGCTCCCTTGAAGCCTTAAAAACATTCAAGGGTAAAAAAGCTATCATTTGTGTCGGTGGCGGTTCAATGAAGAGATTCGGTTTCTTACAAAAGGCCCAATCTTATCTTGAAGAAGCTGGTTTTGAAGTCAAATTATTCGAAGGTATCGAATCAGATCCAAGTGTCGAAACAGTTATGAAGGGTGCTGCTGTTATGCAAGAATTCCAACCAGATTGGATTATTGCTATGGGTGGTGGTTCTCCAATCGATGCTGCTAAAGCTATGTGGATCAAATATGAATATCCAGAGACCACATTTGAAGATATGTGCAAAGTCTTCGGTCTTCCAAAACTTAGAACCAAAGCTCATTTCTGCGCTATTTCCTCAACTTCTGGTACTGCAACTGAAGTCACTGCTTTCTCAATCATCACTGATTATGAAAAAGGAATCAAATTCCCAATCGCTGATTTTGAAATCACTCCAGATGTAGCTATCGTCGATCCAGAACTTGCTGAAACAATGCCAAAGAAACTTGTTGCTCATACTGGTATGGATGCTCTTACTCATGCTATTGAAGCCTATGTTTCTACAGCTCATTGCAATTATACCGATGGTCTTGCAATTCATGCCATTGAACTCATCCAAGCTAACCTTGTCAAATCCTATAATGGTGATATGGCAGCAAGAGATACTATGCACGATGCTCAATGTATGGCTGGTATGGCATTCTCCAATGCTCTTCTTGGTATTGTTCACTCAATGGCACACAAGACTGGTGCAGCCTTCGGTGATTATGGAGCTCACATCATTCACGGTGCTGCTAACGCCATGTACTTACCAAAGGTCATCGCCTACAATGCCAAAGATCCAGAAGCATTAAAGAGATATGGTGTCATCGCTGATTATATGCATTTAGGTGGAAATTCTGATGAAGAAAAAGTTCAACTTCTCATCAAGTATATCCGCGGTATGAATGATGATTTAAATATTCCGCATTGCATCAAAAACTATGGACCAGATTCATATCCAACAGAGACAGGTTTTGTTCCAGAAAATGTCTTCCTTGATAGAGTTGAAGAAATTGCCAAGAATGCAATCTTAGATGCTTGTACTGGTTCTAATCCAAGACAACCAAATCAAGAAGAAATGGTCAAGTTATTAAAGGCTTGCTATTACGATTTAGATATCGACTTCTAAAAAATATAGACCCGCTTTCAAGGCGGGTCTTTTTCATTCGCCTTTAAGATTTACAATTTGATAATCTCTATTTATTTCTTTTAGAAATTTATTGAAAACATCTTCAGTTTTAAGTTTCAAAGTAGAAGTATTTTCACAAGGGTGAAATCCTAAACATTCTTCTTTTAAAAGATCGGAATCAATCAAAAGAGTTACATCATTATTTTTATCAAATAAGAGACCGAATATCGACGTGCTGCCTTTATAGCATCCTAAATATTCATAAAGTTTTTCTTCATTTCCAAAAGATAGTCTTGCTGAATTTATTTGAGAAGATATCTCTTTTGTTAGAAACTTTTTTTCTCCTGGCATACATAATAGGTAGAATTTTGTCTGTTGTCTATTTGCTAGAAATAAGTTCTTAGGTATCATACAGTTCAAATATTTTTGATATTCTTCATATTCATCCATCGATTCTAAGGCTTTATGATCAATCCATTCATAATCGATATTATGTTCTAATAAATACTTTCTAACAATTATTTCATGCTCTTTTCTTTGATTTAAATCTGTTGGATAGCCTTTCATTTTGTTTCCTTCTTTCAAACAGGTATTATAAACAAAATCATTGAATTTGATAATGAAGTTTGTTAAAATTTTTATTCGTAAAAGACAGTTCGCCGTTACCATCCTGTCTATAAACAAAACCAGGAACAAAAACAACGTATTTATAACGCTCTTTTGTCTCTGGAAGGAGCGTTTTTCTTTTGCTCCTTCTTGGTAGAAATGGAGAAAATTTATGGAAGAAAAGAAGATTGAAGCAGTAGAAAAAAATGATGAAGTTAAAAAACAGAGCTTTTTCAAAATTTATTTTTCGTGTTTTAAATTAGACACCAAAAGCATCGCTAAAAATGCGATCATTGCAGCATTATACACAGCTTTGACTTACGCATTTTTCTTTTGTTCGTATGGACCTGTTCAAGTTCGCATTTCAGAATTTTTAGTTTTATTAGTGTTTTTTAATCCCAATTACATCTACGGTTTAACTATCGGCTGTATCTTGAGCAATATTTATTCACCGGCCATGTCTTCTTATTGTTCACCGCTTGATATTGTAATCGGCACTTCAGCGACAATCATCGCTTTAATATTAATTTCTTTATCAAAACATCTCTTAGTTGCTACTATTTTCCCTGCTTTAACAAATGGCTTTTTATTAGCTTGGGAATTCACATTTTTAACTAACACTGAAGGTAATGCTAGTGCAATTCTTTACTGGACAAACTTCGGTTGGGTAGCTTTAGGAGAAATCATCGCTGTATCAGTATTGGGTTATATAATTTTTATGATTATGACAAAGAGAATCAAAAACTTCAATACTATTATTGATGCAAAACAAAACTTGAATTTCAAATTTTAAATATACAACTTAATATATTCTAAAAAAATGTATTGTTTAACTTATTA
>CAVEQA010000096.1:0-1039 GCA_963617725.1 Paludibacteraceae bacterium | reverse complement strand
AGGTTATTCAATACATTTTTTATTTTATATTTTTTTATTTTTTTGAATTGGTTCTTTATTCAAGACTAGGATATCATCCAAATCATTGAAAGCATTGATTTTTCTTGTTGCTTTATAAAGCGGATAAAATAGAGGTATGACAAAGATGATTGTCACTATCGATGTCATCAAACTAGCTGGTATTTTAGCTATTGATGTCGCTAGTGCTTGTTGACTTTCAACTCCTTGAATGACTGTGAATAACCATCTGAGAAGGAATTCTCCAACTACATTAGTTGCTAGTGCGATAGTTAGCGAAAAGCTTATCGAATTTAAGACGGTATCAAATTTGAAGGAGAATATGAATATGCTCAAGAACAAAGCAAAGAGAACAAAACACAATACCACAATCCAGATTGTTATCTTTTCATAACCAATCAAATATAATGTTAGTAATGTGATTGATAAAGCTAATAGTATAAGTGTTGATATCATGTTCATCAATTTTGCATTGACGTTTTTCTTTAAGAGAATTCTGAATAATGTTCCGACGATGAATCCCATCAAAAATTTTAAAATCATCGTTCTTAAATAGGTAGATGGTGGATAACCAAACACAATATCATTTAATCCCATACCTAAAGAACCAGCAAGTCCACCAATTAAACCACCACATAGTAAGCCAGCTAAGATACCAAAAAAATTTCCAAGATGTACTTTGCTTGGACCAAAAGGAATAGCGATCATCGTTCCTACAAAACAAAGAGCAGTAAATAAAGAAATATAAATGATTTTAAGTAATATTTTTCGATTTTTTTTCATAATTAGACCCTTAATATTCTATTGTTTCTTTTCTAAAAAGTGAAGCAATATGATAATTATCTATTAATTAAACAACAAATGCTTTTTTATAAAGAAATGTAATTTTAAAATCAGGTTGCACTTACTATTGAAATTAATAATAATTTAAGAATATAAGTAAAATATATATTTTCTTAGTGATAAATATTTTTTTGTTTTTTTATAATTTTAATTTAATATAGTGTATAATAATAACAAT
>CAVEQA010000095.1:0-4871 GCA_963617725.1 Paludibacteraceae bacterium | reverse complement strand
TCAACAATTCTATATACATGTTTTAGAAAAGAACTTTCAGAAACAAAACAAGTAATCAGTGAAAATAAAAAAAGGAAGAAAGCCAAAAGACCTCCTTCCTTTAAATCAGTTGAGTGTATCTGAAATAATATCATCTTGTTCAACCTTAATGTGTCTTAAAAAAGATAATATGATATATATTAAAACACCGATGAAAACTGTAAAAGAATATTTCAATATCTTCGGTTTAAAAATAGCTAGAAGCATGACAGTTGATGAGCTAAAAAAAGAATTGAATTTATAATGTAGTGCTAGATTTTAAATTAACTAAGGTTTAAGAGATAATTATTAAATATATTTTACTTATCGATTTTCAACATCAGCAACTGGCTCTTTTTTATCTTTTAAAACAATATTCATCAAGACACCTAAGATAATTGAAACAGCAGTTGATGTAATGGTGATAACTGGATTTTCTGGATCGATGAATTTCAAAGCTAAACCACCGATGCCAGAGACAAGGATAACAGAAGCGACAAAGATATTCTTAGTCTTACCCATATCAATATGTTCGTTGATCATCATCTTGACACCAGATGCAGCAATAAATCCATATAACAATAATGAAACGCCACCAGTAATACAAGTAGGTATTGTTTGTGTTAATGCCATAACAGGTGATAAGAAACCGAGTAAAATAGAGAATACACAAGCCAACATAATAACTTTTACAGATGCGATTTTAGTAACACCGACAACAGCGACATTCTCACCATAAGTAGTATTAGCAGCACCGCAGAAAATACCAGAAACAGCAGTAGCGATACCATCACCCATAAGGGTATTGGTAAGACCAGGTTCTTCAAGAAGATCTCTTTGAAGAAGTCCAGACATATTCTTATGATCACCGATATGTTCACAAATAGTGACTAAAGAAACAGGAATGAATAAGACAGCAATAGCACCGATTTGGGATGCACTGAATGGATTAGATGTGAGTTTAACAAGTTCTTGAGCGTCATTTAAAACATATAAATTTCCAGAGGTATAGTTCCAATTGCTTGGCATAAATAAGAATTTTGGAACATCGATGAAAGATGTGATTGTGACATTAGCAACTGTCTTTCCAGCTTCAGCATCATATTTAGTGAACAAATTGATAACAGGAGATAAATCTACAATATCGAAATATGAATTCTTGCATCCATAATAACCGATAAGAGTGAAAATCAAAGCTACAAGATAACCTGCACCCATACCTAAGACAAACGGAATTAAGGCAACAGTTTTCTTTCCGTAGTGAGCACATACAGCAGTAACAAACATAGCGACAAGACCACAGAACAATGCAACAAGATTATATGATGTTCCATTTCCGCTTGCGGCAGTTAAATTGGAAATTGCTGAAGCTGAAAGTCCTAAGCCAATAACCATAATAACTGGTCCGACAACAATAGTTGGAAGTAATTTATTAAGCCATTCAACACCAGCAAAACGAATGACTAAGGCGATAACAACATATACAAGTCCGACAAAGGCCATACCGATTGGTAATGCCCAAAGATTTGCAGTACGCCCAACAATTTCACCCGCTTCATTATAAACTGTTTGACTTCCTAAACTGACAGCTGCTGCCATAGGAGAAATATATGCAAATGAAGATGCTAAAAACATCGGAGATTTCATCTTTGTCAAAAAGATATAAATCAATGTTCCAATACCAGCAGAGACAATAGTTGGAGCTATCAAAGCTTGAGCTAAAGAAGACCCATCTACTGTGACATATCCATTAAAGACTAATAACGGAACTGTAATACAAGCAACAAACATTGCAAGTACGTGCTGGATTGCAAGAATTATCCAGTTTTTAATTTTCTTAGGCGACTCATCTACTTCTAGAATTAGACCGTTAGCATGTGTAGTTTCCATACTTCCCCCTTTTAAGTTTTTTTAATCCAAAAAAAAGAGGCTATTATACCTAGCCTCTAAAAAATTCGATAGTTTTAACTCTCTTTATCAAAGAGATAGAAAAAGACTTACAAATGTAAGAAACGACGATACGATGTGATTTGCCATTTATCATTTGATTCATCATTTTAAAAACCTAATCTATTATAAAATTCTAAAAGACAAAATGAAATGATTTTATATGTGAATTTCGATTTTCCCCATTATATAAAAAAGAAAGCGCTTATTTATAAACTTTTTAAATTTTTATAAATTTTAATCAGTCACTTAAATCTTTAAGAGGACCTAGATATTGAACAATAGTTACATCAAAATTATGTTTTTCAATATCGTTTTCTTCACAACCATAATATATATCTAAAACATGATCATAAAAACCTATGCCTTAAAAATCATATGATCTTCTTTATGATTAGCATGGCTTCCGCTATAACTGATATTACAACTAAATCATATACAACATTCTTTTTTCAATTCCATCATAATCGGGTGTATAGGAAGAAAAATCATTATTTTTATATACTCTAATATCTTCAAATACAGAACAATGGATGTAGAAACAGTATCTACAAAATAATATCTGTTATTCTCTTTAATTATCGAATCTTTATGTACATAAAAATCTTTTGTTTTATAAGCAAAACCATGATTTTGTTTTTTTATTTCTCATCATTATGAAGTCTAGATTTAGTAGACGAACAAGAAGATAATAACGAAAATAAACACTACATCACCAATAATTTCTTTCCATAATTTTCTTCTGTACCAGACATGACTAATTCATAATCATATTTGAATATATCTTAATTAACGCTTATTTTTATAAAAATAATATTTCTATTTTATTAAATCGTATCATCTAATCTTATCTAAATCTATAAAGAGTTGTTTTAACATTTATTAAAGCAAAAAATAATTTCATGTTGTATAATTATAAAGCCTATCAGGGAGGTTTTATAATGTCAGAAAATAAAAAGAAATATTTTTATATCACTACACCTATTTATTATGCTTCCGGTAACATTCATATCGGACACACTTATTGCTGCACATGTGCAGATGTAATTGCTAGATATAAAAGACTTAGAGGATATACTGTCAGATTTATGACTGGTTCTGATGAACATGGTCAGAAAATCCAAGAAAAAGCAATCAATGCTGGAATGGATCCTCAAGCCTATGTTGATAAAATTGCTGAATCTTTCAAAGAAGTTTGGAAAGCAATGGATGTCTCATATGATTATTATGTTAGAACAACCGATGATTATCATGTCAATTGTGTCAAAAAAGTTTTTTCTGAACTCTTAGCAAAGGGTGATATTTACCTTGGCGAATATAAAGGTTGGTATTGCACTCCTTGTGAAACTTTCTGGTCAGAATCTCAAACCGAAACCGATGAACACGGAAATCATCTTTGCCCAGATTGCCATAGACCTGTTCACCAAGATAGTGAAGAAGCTTATTTCCTCAACGTTAAGAAATTCGTACCAGATCTTTTAAAGTTCTATGAAGAACATCCAGGTTTCTGTTCAAAAGATAAAATCAATGAAATGGTCAATACCTTTATCAAACCAGGATTAGAAGATTTATGTATAACTAGAACTAGCTTCACATGGGGAATCCCTGTTGATGAAAATCCAAAACATGTCGTTTATGTTTGGATTGATGCTCTTTTAAACTATATCTCAGCTCTTGGATATAAAGGAGAAGATGATTCACTTATGAAAGAGTATTGGTCTGATGATTGTGAAATCATTCAATTAGTTGGCAGAGATATCACTCGTTTCCATACTATTTATTGGCCGATTCTTCTCAAAGCATTGAATCTTAGACAACCAGATAAAGTCATAGTTCACGGACTTCTTCTCACAAGAAGTGGTGTTAAACTTTCAAAATCCCTTGGCAACGCTATCTCACCATATCCATTGATTGAAAGATATAGTGTCGATTCTCTCCGTTATTATTTAGTTAGAGAAATTCAATTCCAAGGTGATGGTGCCTTCACACCTCTTCAATTCATAGATAGATTGAATGCAGATTTAGCAAACAATTATGGAAATCTTGTCAATCGTACTCTTTCAATGATCAAGAAATATATTGATGGTGTCATTCCAGAAACTGATTTGAATAATCCAAAATCTGATTTCACAAAGAAATTATTCGAAGATGTAAAAACAAAGATTGCTCAATATGAAGCATACATGGATAGCTATGATATAACTTCAGGAACAGCTACTGCTATGGAATTAGTCAACTTAGGAAACAAGTATTTTGATGATATCGCTCCATGGACTCAAGCCAAAAACGGAAATATGGATTTATTAAAAGAATCCTTATATGCAGCTGTCGAACTCATCAGAATCGGTAGTATCTTATTACAACCTATTATGCCAGAGAAAACTAAATCAGCTTTAGATCAAGCAAAAGTTCCAGAAGAACTCAGAACATATGAATCTTTAAATACATATAATAAGCTCGGTGGATATAAGATTGAAGACATCACTCCTTTATTCCCAAGATTGAAGAAGGATGATGAAATCAAATACTTGACCGAACTCATCGACGGGCCAGAAGAAAAATAAGTAAAATTAAAAGAACATTCAACATACAAACAAATGTATAAGAATGTTCTTTTTTTATCCAACTTTATAAATTCTTTAAGATTTGTATTCCTTTAATATCATCAGTTTGAATTTCAGCTATACGAGTTACTTCTCCATCAATTTTATAATAGAATAAGTCAGTACAAGTGACCCAATTCACATTCGGAACAAAGAAGAAAAATATCAAGTCTTCCTTTTCCCAAACACTGATATCACTCCCTAGATAATAAGAGTAATCTTGAACAAAGTAAAAAATCCTATCATATCTTTCTTCATAATAATCAACCCTGCGGTTATTGGAATCGTAGACATCTTTATCAA
>CAVEQA010000094.1:0-4983 GCA_963617725.1 Paludibacteraceae bacterium | reverse complement strand
TCTAGATTTAAGGAACTCAAAAACTTCTTTAAATAATCCGATTTCTCTTTCGTAACTTAGATTTAAATTTTCATCTTTTAATAGTTTGTATATCAATCTTTTTTGTTCTTCTAAATTTAAAGAATTATAAAAAGAAAAATTGATTGGATAAAAAAGATTATCGAATCTTGAATAGAGTTTTTTTAACTCTTCATTTTTCATATCAATTTCTTTTTGAATTTCTTCTTGCTTTGATTTTGAAAAATGATTCTTTCTGATGATATTTCTTTTGGTGTGATCATCATAGTTAGTTATATCGTCATAAAACGGGATTTTATTATCGATGAGATATTGAGTGAGTTCATCTTTGGTAATTGAAAGAATCGGTCTTAATATCTTCATTCCGTATAGTGATGTCTTAACTGGTAGCCCATAGACAAATGGTAGGTTTTTTCTCTCTTTTTGAAGAAGATATGTCTCAATTGAATCACTTAATTGATGAGCTGTTAAAAGACCATCTAGTTTTCTTTCCTTGATAATATCTTTAAAGAGCTGATATCTATATTTTCTAGCCCAATCTTCAAAATTTTTATCTTTTTCTAAATCGAATTCAGCATCATTTTTGTGAAGTGTTAAAGAAAAAGAAGCTATCATATCGACAACGAGTTTTTCTTCTTGATCGACATAGATAGAATCATGATAATTGATGTAACAAATTTCAATGTGATCTTTCAATTCATCTTGAAAATATTCTTTTAACATATAAAGAAGGAAAACTGAATCGGGACCACCAGAAAAAGCGAGGAGATATCTCCCGCTTTTCAAATTCAATTCATCAAAGGTGTTTTTAATAGATTCTCTCATTGATCTTGGTATTTGATGATGACATTTTCACTTGGAATGTAGACATTATTTCCATCGAAATAGACTGATGCATAATCTTGATCGACTAAATTCTCATGTTTTTTTGCAATCTCATTATATTTTTCGATGACTTGTGTCTCCTGAGCTTTCAATGTGACATTCTTATGATAGATGATGATGAATACGATAACAAAGACAACAGCGATAGTTGAAAAAATGCCGGTGATCAAAAGATAGATTTTCTTTTGCAATACAGGATTTGATTGTTTGATTTTATTTTCTTTTTTCATTGGACCACCTCATACATTTGACTTGCGTTATCGATAGTTGAAACCATTCTGATCTCTTTGATTTTAGCTTTGACAGTTTTACCAAGAGGAGTTGATATCTCAATGAGATCATCGAGCTTGACTTCTAAAGATGGTTTAGCTATTTTTCCATTGACTCTGACATATCCTTTATCGATGAATTCTTTAGCTGCTTCTCTTCTTTTGATAAGTCTTGAAACTTTAAGATATTTGTCTAATCTCATGATATTACCTCTTATAACTATCTTATCGCAAAATGTGTTGTTTTTTAACAAAAATAAATAAAAAATCTTCGGGCCGGAATACCCGAAGATCTTTTGTTCTGAACTGAATTCTCCTTGCGGATTAACGCTTTGAGAATTGACCAGATTTTCTTGCTTTTCTGAAACCGTATTTCTTACGTTCAACGACTCTAGAATCAACTGTCAATAAGCCAGCAGCTCTGAGTTGTGCACGGAATTCTGGGTTAGCCTTGAGTAAAGCTCTTGCAATACCAAGACGTAAAGCACCTGTTTGGCCTGAATAGCCACCACCAACGATGTTAGCCTTGATGTCGTACTTACCTTCAGTGCTAGTAACCTTCAATGGTTGAGTAGCATCAAGAATAAGAACTTCATGTGGTAAATATTCGTTGATTTTCTTTCCGTTGATGACGATTTCACCAGTGCCTGGAGTAACGAAGACTCTGGCAACGGAAGATTTTCTTCTGCCGACGGCAGCGTAGATTAATTTTTCTGTCTTTGCCATAATTACTTCTCCCTCTTAGCGGTCAATTCGACTTCAATCGGCTTTTTATCCTGTCTGTCATGTTCAGCGCCTTCATAGACGAAGAGTTTGCGGATCATTTGCTTTCCTAAAGATCCCTTTGGAAGCATTCCCCAAACAGCTCTTCTGACCATTTCAGTAGAATAATGTTCTTTCATCTCTTTGGCAGAACGAGTTCTAAGACCACCGTAGTTATGACTCTTGTTGTCATAATACATTTTGTCGTTGATCTTGTTTCCAGTCAACCAAACCTTCGAACAATTGACTACAATAACGAAGTCACCGCAGTCGAAGTTTGGAGTATATTCCGGCTTGTTCTTACCCATAAGGATGACTGCGATTTCGGAGGCTAATCGACCAAGAGTTTTGTCAGAAGCATCGACGACATACCATTTTTTGGCAACATCGGACTTCTTATAAATTGTTGTTTGACGTGTCATAATGTCAAAATATCCTTTCTTGTATCTCGAGCAAACTGTAACCTTACCGGGGTGTAGTTCACAATTAGCCATCGATTATTATATTAAATGAGCAGTTAGAAAACAATAAAATTTTTCTCTAATTTAACCGTTTTCAACCGATTTTTCTTTATTTCTTGTTTTTAACTCAATAAATAACGAATATCTTCATCAGTGATAGTTGTCTTTTCATTGTTATTTTGATCAACTATTTGAGCGAGATTTTTCTTCTTCTCTTGTAATTTGATAACCTTTTCTTCGATGGTATCTTTCATGACTAATTTATAGACAGTGACTTTTTTATCTTGTCCGATACGATAAGCTCTATCACTTGCTTGTTCTTCAGCAGCTACATTCCACCAAGGATCTAAATGAATGACAATATCAGCTCCGATAAGATTTAAACCTGTTCCCCCAGCTTTTAAAGAAACTAGCATTACCTTGATAGTATCTTTTTTATTGAATTCATCTGCTAATTCAACACGCTTTTTAGCGCTTGTTTCTCCGGTTATCTTTTCAACTGATACATTATATTTTATCAATTCAGTTTCTAAGTGTTCTAGTGTTTGTCTAAATGATGAGAACACTAAGACTTTATGTCCTTTATTTGTCGCTTGGATCAAGGTTTCAATGGTGTATTCTAATTTTGATGATAGTTCGTTATATTCTAAAAATGTTGATGGGTCAACGCATATTTGTCTAAGTCTTGTCAGTGCAGCAAGCATCAATACTAAGCTTCTAGATGAATTTTCATGCATCATTTTTTGTGTTTGTATCAAATTAGCATCGTATAATTTTCTCTCTTCACTAGACAATGAAAGAATTTTAAATTCGATTGTCTTTCCTGGTAATTCAGTTAGAACATCTTCTTTCTTTCTCTTTAAAATGAATGGAGAAATGATTCTTTCTAAATGTTTTTTATCTTCTTCATTTATATCCAATTTTCCATATGTTTTCTTGAATTGATTCAATGAACGGAAATAGCCTGGCATAATAAAATCAAAGATTGACCATAAATCTAAGAGAGAATTTTGAATCGGAGTACCAGTCAAAGCAAATTTATGTTTTGCAGAGATTTCTTTGATAGCTTTGGTCTTTTTAGCAATAGCATTAGAAATATACTGGCCTTCATCGATGATGCAGTAATTGAAGGTTATATTTTTAAAATAATCCAAATCAGATCTCAAAGAATCATAAGGGATGATGTAGATGATATTTTTATCTTCTTTGATTTCAGTTTCAATCTTTCTTCTTGCATCCTTATCAAGTGATAAGACAACTACTTGTTGTGAGGGATTCCACTGTTTAAATTCATTTTCCCAGTTATAGGATAGTGATTTTGGAGTGATGATAAGACTTGGCATTTCTTTTTTATCTTGAGATAAAAAGGCGATCATTTCAAGTGTTTTACCAAGACCCATATCATCGGCTAAAATACCACCGAGATTATGCTTTGCTAACATGGTTAACCATTTAACACCTTTTATTTGATAAGGTCTTAATATTGAATATAAATTTTCGTTGATATTTATTTCAACATTATCATAGTCTTTTATCTCGTTGAATAATTTTAAGATATCTTTTGAAACTACTGATAAAGGATTATCTTGTAACTTCAACACTTGATAGATTGGAATTTTCTTTTCAAATGTTCTCGCATCAAAATCAAAATCTTCCATGAGAATTCCGAGTGCATGAGCTACATCTCCATCTTGGAGAGAGAGATAATCATCTTTGAGTCTGACGTATTTCTTTTTCTTTTTGTATGCACTTAAAATAGCCTTAACTTCTTCATCTGAATAATCATCGCTTTTGAAATTTAATTTAAACCAATCATTATTAGTGGTGATTAAGATGTTGATCTTTGAAAGAGGCTTCCTTTTTAATCTTCTCAATTCTTCACTGATGAAAATTGTCGCTACCTTTTTTAATGGACTTAAATCAGCTGACAAATATGAGCTGATCAAATCTTCATCTTTCAATATTCCATTATATGGTAAGGATAGTTTTTGCATTTCGACATTGAAAGCACTGAATCCAATTTCTTCGGTTATCTTATATTGTTCAAGTGGCACTTGTTCACCTTTGATGAAAGTACGTGTTTCGGATTTGATTCCATTATCTTCTAAAGATAAGAATAGCTCGATGTGATTGATGAGTTTTAAACTTTTTGCAACAAGAGAAGGAGAGACTTTGACATCACTTGCTATCTTTGGAACTAAGTCATTTGTGATATTTGTTTGCATCAAATCATATCTGATATCTTTATGTGAAACTAAGAATTCAAATATTTTGATTGCTCTTTGACTGTTGAATTTTAAAATCATGTAATATTTATTGTTGTATAAAAGAGCTGCTTTTTTAAATTCAACATAAATGATTTTATCAAAGTAATTAGGAGTGAAACTAGAACTGATTTCACCATTATCAGAGACTGATAATGTCACTTCTTCTTTGCCGTGATAAATAATCGAAGAATTATTCATTGTAACAAGAACTTTTGGAGCATTGATATTTTCATTATTCTTGATGATAGCTTCAAAAAGAGAAAATAATTTAAACTTAGAAGACTCAGTATTAGAGATTTCAATAATTGATTGGTCCCTATT
>CAVEQA010000093.1:0-5063 GCA_963617725.1 Paludibacteraceae bacterium | reverse complement strand
GTCGACAAATCGAAATTTGTCGTTCAACAGCAGATAAAAGACCTACAAGAGCTTTTAGATAAAAAAATGGATGAATATTTTAGTGAGTAAAGGAGGGAAAAACATGAATTTTGACTTTTTAAAAGATATAGATGACTTCAAAAAACTATATTCTTATTGTCAACAAGCGGAAACAGCTGTGTTTTCTGCGCCTTCTTTAAGTGTTGTTGCTAGTAGAAACGCACTTGAATCACTCGTGAAGTCCTTCTATGTCATTAAGTATGGAAACTATCCAGAAGACGCCACACTATACGATTTAATCGTTGATGGATGTTTTTCTTCATATTTAGACGATGCTTTACTTTCTAGTGTCCATTACGTTAGAAAAATAGGAAATAACGGTGCTCATGGAGAAGAAATTACAAAGAAATCAGCGGTTAGTGTTCTTCATACTCTACAAGATATCATCAAGGGATTATTCTATTTCTTGAATGTAGATATTGGTGATCCTACTTTTGATAAAACAATATATGATGAGCCCCTTGAAACAAAGCCTTTCGAATCAGTTCCTGTCACACCTGGAAGTGAGCCTGATAACAAGGATGATATCAAAAAATATAAGGATGGCATCAATGATTCCATCAAAGCTAAGTCAGGTTTAGATTTTACAGAAGCCGAAACAAGAAAAATGTATATCGATGCTTCTTTAAATGAAGCTGGATGGAAATTTTGTGATAAGGAAGGTGCTATTAAAGCAGGTATGGCTTGCACCGAAATCAAATTGCAAGGAATGCCTAATAATGAAGGCGTTGGATACGCTGATTATGTCTTATTTGACGATGATGGAAAACCAATTGCAGTCATTGAGGCCAAGAAAACTAGCAAAGATGAGATTGTTGGATCACAACAAGCAAAACTTTATGCAGATTGTATCGAAAAAATCTATGGAGTAAGACCTGTTATCTTCTATACAAATGGATATGTTATCAAATTAGTAGATTGTGCAGGATATCCTCCTAGAAGAGTTTATGGATACTACACTAAAGATGAACTACATTCTCTCATTGTAAGGAGAACTTTAGGCAACATCACTGATACAAGAATAAATCCAACTATATCTGATAGATATTTCATTCAACAGGCTTGTACTGCAGTCTGTGAATTTTTCAATCAAAAGAGAAGAAAAGCCCTTGTTGTAATGGCTACAGGAACTGGTAAAACAAGATGTGCAATTTCGATTGTTGATGTGCTTCAAAAATTTAGCTGGGCTAAGAACATTCTTTTCTTAGCAGATAGAACCGCTCTTATCAATCAAGCTAAGAATGCTTTTGTTAAGTATCTGCCTGATAGTTCAATTTGCGTCTTATCACAAGAAAAAGAAGAAAATAGAGATTACAACGCTAGAGTCATGTTTTCAACTTATCAAACAATGATTAACCTTATTGATTGTGAAGAAAAGAAATTCGGTGTTGCTAAGTTTGATTTAATCATAGTTGATGAGTGCCATAGATCTGTTTATAACAAATATGGTGCTATCTTTAATTACTTTGATTCATTGCTTTTAGGATTAACCGCTACTCCTAGAGAACAGGTTGATTCTTCCACATATGAATTGTTTAATTTGCCAAAAGGAGAGCCTACGTTCTCTTATGATTATGAAACAGCTGTTAAAGAAGGATTCCTTGTTGATTTTCATGCTTTTGAAAGGACTACAAAGCTTTTAAAGAGTGGTTTACGTTATGACAAACTAACAAAAGAAGAAAAAGAACAATATGAAAATTTATTTGCTGATGAAGACGGCAATCTTCCTGAACAAATAGATGCGGAAGAGTTTAAGAAACGCATCATGAATACCGACACCATTGATAAAGTTATTCAAACTCTCATGAGTGAGGGAATGAAGATAAATGGTGGAGAAAAACTAGGAAAAACAATCATATTTGCTTCTAATCACTTTCATGCTGAAAAGATCGTCGAGAGATTCAATGCTCTTTATCCAGACCTTGGTGGAAAAGGATTTTGTAAATTAATTGATAACTACGTCAATTACGCTCAAACATTAATCGATGATTTCTCTAAGAAAGATGGAGAACCAACCATAGCTGTCTCTGTTGATATGCTTGATACTGGTATCGATGTTCCGGAAGTCGTGAACCTTGTTTTCTTTAAACGAGTTTATTCAAAGATTAAATTCTGGCAAATGATTGGTAGGGGAACTAGAACATGCAAAGAGTTGAATGTTTATTCTCCTTCAAAAGACTATTTTGAGAAATATGACGATAATTCTCCTCTTATTTCACATCAAGATAAGCAAGGTTTCTATATTTTTGATTTCTGTGACGTTTTCGAATTCTTTAGAGAGCATCCAGATGGAAGAGAAGCAAAGACCGCTTTGAATTTATCTCAAAAGATATTCAATTTAAAACTGGATATGATATTCGAACTTCAGAAAGCAGAACATCAAGAAAATGAAGAACATAAAGCTTTCTATGCAAAATATAAAGAAGAATGTTTCAACAAAATTAAGAACCTTAATAGAAATCTAATTAATGTGAAGACTTCTCTTAAATTTGTTGATAAATACTCAGATATAAAAGCTTGGGATTACATCACTTTATTAGAGCTTAAAGAGATGAAGAAGCAATTAACACCTCTTGTAGATGCTTATAGCGATGAAGAACAATCAAAATATTTTGACCTGTGGATATTCAATATGGAACTTGAGGAAATAACTGGAGAAAGAGATTATTCAAAGGCTATTCAAAAAGTTACAACTATATGTGATGCCTTAACGAATAAGTTCTCCATTCCTGAAGTTAACGCTAAAAAAGAGTTCATCAAGGAAGTCTTAGATAATTCTTTCTGGGAAAACATTACTCTTACTAAGTTAGAAAGAGTGAGAAATGAATTAAGAGAACTCATTAAATTCCTTGATCATGATGTTTGGACAATCATTGAATCTAACTTCCAAGATTCCACTATAGTCAAAGAAGGCGGAAGTTCTCCAAGACCCCAATTTAAGAATTACAAACAAAGAGTAATCGATTACTTATGCGAAAATTCTGAAAAGGGGGCAATCTACAAGATTAAGAATCTTATTCAGCTTACTGATGATGATATTAAAGAACTTGAACATATCCTTTGTGATGAACTTGGAACCAAAGAAGATTATGAAGGAATCTCTAATAAACTTAGCTTCGGTGTATTTGTGCGCTCGATAGTTGGTATTGATAGAGATAAGATCGTCTCTCTAATGTCCGAATATCAAAGCCAATATAATTTCAACTCAAAACAGCAAGAATTCCTTCATCAGGTCGTTGATTTCGTCCTTGAAAATGGTGATATCGAGACTCAAGATCTCATTAGTGCTGAGCCTTTCAAACATCAGGAATATACAGATATATTTGAAAATACAGAGCCATTATATGGATTTATAAATCTACTTCATTATTCTGTATTCGCTACTTCTGCAATTTAACAACTATTTTCAACAACAAGCCTCCTTTTGGAATATACCATTAGGAGGTTTTTTCGTTTATGGAAAAAGAAGAATTTTTAGCTGCGTTGCTAGATGCAATGAAACCATTCATTTGGAAGAAAGATGTAAAGGCTGTGAAAGATACCATAGCAAAATGCTTTGAAGGTATCGAAGTAAGGAAGATTGATGATGGTAATCCCATCACTAATGAAGATGCATTAAATCTTTTTGTAGATGCAAAGAGAATTGAAGGATGCTCTGAAAGATCAATCGGCTACTACAACACAACTTTAAAAGCCTTATTTAAGTCGATAACAAAGAATTATTTAGTTATCGAAACTGAAGACTTAAGAAAATATTTGTCAGATTATTCACAAAATAGTAAGGCGTCTAAGACAACTGTCGATAATGTTAGAAGAGTTATATCTACATTCTTTTCTTGGTTGGAATCAGAAAACTACATCGTGAAAAGTCCCACAAGAAGAATTCATAAAATAAAAGTTGGAAAAGTTGTTAAAGAAACCTATTCAGATGAGATGATTGAACTTATTAGACAGAATGCCGCATCTCATAGAGACTTAACAATTATTGATTTTCTCATTTCAACAGGCGTCAGAGTTGGGGAACTTGTAAAGCTAAATATTATCGATTTGAATTTAGAAGCAAAAGAATGTGTTGTCGTTGGTAAAGGAAATAAGCAAAGAAAGGTTTATTTTGATGCAAGAACTAAAATAGAGATAAAACAGTATCTAGATTCTAGAGATGATAATTCTAAAGCTCTATTTGTAAGCTTATCTAAACCACATGATAGACTTCAAATCAGCGGTGTAGAAACTGTTTTAAAGAAGATAGGAAAGAAAGTTAGTTTAGGCAGAGTACATCCTCATAAATTTAGAAGAACTTTAGCTACAAAAGCTATAGATAAAGGTATGCCAATCGAACAAGTTCAAAAGATGCTAGGTCACGCTAAGATAGATACAACCCTTGAGTACGCAATGGTAGATGAGAATAATGTTAAAAATTCGCATAAAAAGTACTTGGAATGAACGACAAATTTCGATTTGTCGACTTGCTCAACAAAGGTGGCAAATATTAATTGTTCACTATATGGTGGAACGTAAATATCCAATTTTTCAAAAAAAGGTGTTTGAATTCTCTTTTGACCAGCCGATCCTGTCATTTTTGTTGTTGCAAAGTTATGGAGAGAGTCGTTTTTTAATAGATATTTCAACCATTGAGGATGACTTATTCCCTTAATGCATCTACAAACATGAAATTCTGTTGTGCCAAATCCGATTCCATTTGTGCAGCCAGTTGCAATAGCGGATTTCCCGTTTTCAAAGCAAGGAGTAATTTTAGCTAATAACACGTCGTTGTTTCTAAAATAAGTATATCCCTTATAAAATTCGCCTATTGTTCCATCTCTTTTGATAGAAAAACTACCATCTGTTCCAATGCATTCCATTGGTACAAATGAACATATCATATCCTTAAAGTCCTTAACTTCAGATTTCTTCGGATTAAACAGAACACATTCGGTAAATTTGCTATTGATTTTTTGCTGGTCCATTGGTTCACCGAACATCTCGATAAATCGTGATTTGAT
>CAVEQA010000092.1:0-5185 GCA_963617725.1 Paludibacteraceae bacterium | reverse complement strand
CCCTATCTATTGCTAATCATTCTGTTATCTTTGCAATCACTATGAAAATTAATACTTTTGATTTTTTTCGATGCTTTAATCTCATATGTTTCCATAATACAAATCTTTTTTTATATAATATTTAATCTTTACAATTATAGATAATTCACTTTTTGTAACGGATAAAACTTCACTTCATTCTGAACTTCTCTTAGAATTCTTTCATTAACGATTTACACTGACGGATAGATAAAATTTCAAATTCGCTCGTACTTCTTAAGAATAGAATCGTTCTTATCAATTTTTATGACATGAATCTTTTGATTTGAAGACATTTCTTGATTTATGATCGACTTATAAATCGACGAGCATCCATGCTTTATCACTGACGTCTTTAATTTGTTTCTCGATAGACTTTATCGCCTCATAGCATTCTTTCTTTTTCTTTTCGACGGATATCTTTTGCTTTTCATATTCTTCTTCAGAAGCTTTCGCTTCTTTTGTATAGGACTGAATGGATGAAACTCCATAGCCTAAAAGAAGCCAACCAAGAATAATATAGACTATACTGAATACAATGACTTGCCATCCAGGCATATCAACATGAACATTGATCACAAATTTTGCAATTGGGAAATAGATGCCAGATATCAAAAGTAATGCCCCAAAGAAAGTAACAATCTTTCCTTTTCTTCTCTTTTTTAGAGGGATATCGCTCTTTTTTGGCATCAATGGATACTCTATTTCTTTTAGTTGCTCATTCAAATCATCATATTGATTTTCAAGATCGACGATTTTTAGATAATTCGGTATTTTAGTGTTTCTTTGAAAAGTGAGATATAAATAATCATACGAATCGCTCTCATGGATGTAGACTCCATTTATGAATGAACTCGAAGTTTTCGGCTCGGAATAATGAACACTTTGATTTGATTTCAGCTCCCATCCGAAATTTTCGTATTTATTGATCAATGTTTGAGCTTCATACGGAGAAACTCTGATTGTTTTTGATTCTTTCATAATTATTTCCTTTTTTTATTCCAGAAACTGCGTCCGGGCTATAAGAAATTTAACTTTTTCTAACTTGTTCTTATCTAATCAAGACCAGAGTTGATGATAAAGATAGAATTAAAAACATATGATTGTATCTATAATGCACTGACCATAGTTAAGCTATGAATAAGTTTGCTTCACCTTTTTTTTATTTAATGAAATCAGCAACAGTATCAAAACCTTCAAGTTGAAGGAGCATGTATAGTTGTTTATTTAATATAAAGATATCATTTCAAAGCATATAAATATCTTTATTTATTCTATTTTGAAGAAAAAATTCTTTAACCTACATTTCCCAGTTTTTTATGATATCTTTTTCTTTTTTTCAATGTTTTTTGACTTTCAGTCTAAGAAGTATTTGATGACTACCGTGGTTGAATAACCACTATTTGTCGTGCTAAGAATTTCGTTTCGATATTTTTCTTGGTATTCATGCATAGCATTGATAACCATGACAATTCGATTCGAAAGTCCGACAGCTTTTTCGATATCGCCTGCACGAAGTGTCAGTTCACTTTCCCCAGCTGCTTTTGCATTTCTAAAAAGGGCTTCAAGATAGTCTCTGATCTGATCCATTTTAGATACCTTCTTTTGAGAAGGGATGACATACTGCGATTGAATCGAAAGATGATTGTTCGTAGGAAGAATTTCATCGGAATTCTCAGTATTTTTTTCTTCTAATTGTCGAACTCTTTTTTCGAGTTCCTGAATTCTCTGCATAAGTTCAAGTATGATAGAATCATAATTCACTATATGTATACCTCCATGTTTATTCTTAGTATAAGTATTAACTTATGTATTGTCAAGTAAAATACATATGTATATACTTATGAAACATAGTTTTTTGGAAGAAAAAAACATAAGTCCAAGAAGTTTTATCAATTTTTCAAATTCTCTTATAAGATATGTGACATCAATGATTGTTGTCGCCTTTGAGGGAGGCTGGCTAGCTTCTCCTTGTCTGAATGGAGAGAGGACATATGTTAGATATTCATCTGGATAGAGTCCGTTCGCCTTTTGCCGTCTTGATGATGGTTGCAAATATAGATGCGGACTTGCAACCTTCCACGAACTTGACGAAGAGGGAGCTACTTCTATTTGTTGCTATCAATGCTAATTGAATATGAACAAAACTGCTAATGCAAAAATATTTATTGTCTGGTATTTGTATGGCATATGAAATCATCAGAAGAAATGACATGAGCGTAGTTTATATTTGCTAAAAAACTCGAGACTTTCAATTTGGCGATTTTTAATTAAAAAGATGAGAGGATAAAAAAATATTGAATCAAATAGGTTCGAATCATAAACTTTAAAATTAAAAGTTTCAACAGCTAAATGCAAACTTTGTTTTAAAAATTTATTTCTTCTTCAATCTTTCTATCAAAGGATCAAAGTATTTCTTCTCACCTTCTAATCGAGCTTTTATTGCTTCTTCTTTATTCTTATAAGACCCTATGTAATGTCTTTTTGACATACGATAATTTGAGAATCCCATTGGTATCTTTTCTTATTCCGATAAACACCATAAACTCCTGAAGTGTTATTCTTATAGATATGTCTTGTTGGTTTTAGCATACAGGTCATTGTTTTATCTTTCTTGTTATATACTAAAGCCCAATCATTCTTTCTTCTTCTTTTTGAATTTTCAGGTTTTGGAGTGCATCCACAGGAACATAGCTGCTTGCTAAGTTCATCTCAAGTTACTATAAATTTTTTTCCGCAGTCACATTTGAAAAGGTAATAAACAGAATTTCTTCCTTTAGAATGTGAACCACATAGGTTCTTCTCGGTTTAAAAGTCGAGTTTATAAGTTTATCTTAAACGTGAATTTAATTCATATATCTTGAAAAAAGAGAACGCTTTCTTTAGAATATTAATAGAACCTTGCTCCTCTTGAGTAAAGAAAAAAGAATATCAAGAATACTCGGGGGGGGTAATTTATTTATACCTAATCTAGGTCTTGGTTTATCAGCCAAGGCCTTTTTTCTTTCTAAGGCCCTAAGAACTGAATCTTTTATGAAAAAGATGGATGTGTCTCATGGCTTCTTTATTCACATTATTTTCCTTGAGTGGATGTAATCAGATAAAGTCAGCCACTTCCAAAGGTTATGAAAAGTGGAAACAAAAACAGTATGACTATCTAGATTCTGTCAGCGGAAAGAAAAGCGATGTGAAGTTTAATAGCTGCGAATATGTCTATATCAAAGTGAGTGGAACAATGGCTGTCGATATAATGGAGGAAAGGTTATGGACAAGAAATTATTATCAGATTTATACGTGTTAAGAGCCGGCTTATCGCAAATTTCAATCGAAAAAGGGAAGATTGACGAAGAAGAGAGAAGCCTTATTGCGTTAAAAAAGACAGATGAAGATTTAAATACTCAAGTGAATAGACTATATCAATCAAAAGAAAGGAAAGAGGCTTGGAACTCATTCCAGCCTACGGAAATAACAACCAAGATTGAAGCAATAGAAATATTCTTACTGATTGTTTGCGGTTTATTTTGTGGATTGGGAGGGATATTGATCCACATATTGACGAATTTTATAACTGGCTTAGTGAGTCAGGGTTTAGGATGGGTAAATGTAGAGAATATCCCAGAATGGTTGGTTAATTTCATACAGTTTGGAAATTGGCCAGCCATAGGCATTTGTTGCGCTATTACTGCCTTCATTCTCACGGTCATCTTTGAAACCAACTATATCGTTAAAGTAAAAAGAGAGCAAAACGAAGAATTAAGAAAAATTCAAAATGAGAAAAATAGAGTCACTAAAAGAAATAAAGAAATTAATAGACATAATGACTCTATAGAAAAAGAAATATTCAAGAAAGATGCTGCTCAAATTGGTGTGCGCAAAATGATTGCTTCGCAAAAAGAAATATACGAATCAACTGCAGCTTTGCTTAGTGTTTCTTCTAAAGGGATATATGACACATTAGTCACTAAATATAAAGAGACGTTGGATATCAGAGATTGGAAATACCTCGATTTGATCATTTTCTATTTCGAAACGGGAAGAGCTGACACTCTTAAAGAAGCTCTCCAACAAGTGGATAGGAGAGTCCAAGCAAATGAAATCATCTCGGCAATCAAGAGTGCTTCTTCTTCTATTTGTTCAACAATCAACAGTTCAATGTCTTCTTTAGGTGGAGTTATTCAAGCTGGATTCAATAACCTCTCTAATCAGTTAGCGATGCAACACCAAGAACAAATGGGGGTGTTAAAGGAAATCAACACTAGCATCAAAGCAAACAGCAAATATCTTGCCGATATCACCGCTAAAGTCGATAATTGCAACGAATATCTAAAGAAAATCAATACGTCAAGTGAATTATCCAATGCCTTATTGACAAAAATCAACGTTGATTCAACAAGAATTTGGGATGATGTCGATTATATGTTATACAAGGCGCCAAGAATTGCTAACGTTCAAACAAGTAGCAAGGCAAAATCAAACAATAATATTGATGTTATGATTTAGAAGAAAATGCGGTTCAATACCTACAAATATTTGTCAATAGTCCCATCCTAATTGAAAACAGCTTCATCAATTATCATGATTCAAATGGTGAGATCAAATCCAAATAATCATTACATTTTTAAATATTTGTATGAATTGTGAAATTATCAAAAGATAGACTTAAACTTAGGTCATATTTCCGTTCTTCTCGGTTTAAAAGTAGGATTCATAAGTTTATCTTGTTTACAATAAAAAAGAGCTGAAATTATAAAAATCCAGCTCATAATTAGAATTTTTTCTTAAAACTTTGAAATCATATGTACATTAACTAGTTATGTTATATTAAGTTTCTGTTCGTTACCCAGACTATTTGCTACACTCTTCTTTCATCTCATACCTCACGATAATAGACTTGAGTTTGGCTATGTAGTTAAAACGATTTCCTGCTAGGGACTTCCACCCATTAGATATATGACATGCCCGTCACACTAAAAAAATTTTAGATTTAATTCTAGGATCTTTAATAAACTCTGATTAGTGTCCCAATACAAATTAGATTTTTTCAAAGAATACAAAAATTATTGTTCTCGTTTTAAGTCAAATAAATAGGCCGAACTATTTCCTCATAAAATGTGTAGTTAAACGATTATTAAGGGTAGTGTTTTTATATTTATTTAAATTTATATAC
>CAVEQA010000091.1:0-5286 GCA_963617725.1 Paludibacteraceae bacterium | reverse complement strand
AGATAATGTCAGCAAAGAAATTCATGTATCTAAAAAGACAATATATAAATATTTCCCTACCAAAGTTGATATTTATCTATATATTCTTTATACAGCAAGAGAAGAAGTAAAAGAAAAACAAAAGTTAATTTGTGAAGATGAGAATTTGAGTTTAGAAGAAAAGATACGAAATATATTGGTTATCAAAACCGATAAAGAAAAACAGATTGATTTATCTAAATTACAAGCTCTATGTGAAGTAGAACCAGTTTTCTATCACGAACTATTGAAATCATATGAAATTCAATGGAAGTATTTTAGATTACTAGTAGAAGAAGCGATTAAAAAGAAAATTATGAAAGAAGATACGGATGTCGATCTATTGATTTTGATGTTATCAACATCTTATGAGGCGTTGTATTCAAATGAATACTTGAAGAAAAAAGGCATCACCTACAGTGCTGCAATTGAAAGGATTGCCAATCAATTGTTAGATGGATGCTTTACGAAAGGAAAAAATTAATATGGAAGCAAAAACTTTTGAAGGAAATGAAGTTCCTAAACTGACAAGGATTTTATATCCTTGGTCTGGTATATTCCGCGATGCCTGTTACGCACTTATCGGAACATTTTTGATGCAATATGCAATCACAGCAGGTGTTTTATCAACTGATGCTGATGTATTTACATCTCAATATGGTGTTATTACTCTTGCCATGATGATTGCTCTTTTATGGGATGGTATCAACGATCCTATTATGGGATTTATTTTAGAAAAATGTCATTTTAAATCTGGTAAATTCAGACCTTGGATTGCTCTTGGTGCTCTTGGAAATGCTATCAGTGTATCTTTGATGTTTATGATTCCATCCTTAGGTCTTGTAAGCGGATGGGGTTATGTCGCCTTTATGATTGTTATGTATGTTCTTTGGGATACTTTCTTCACAATGAATGATATCGGATACTGGTCGATGCTTCCAGCTCTTACTAGTGATCCAAAGATCAGAACTAAACTCACAACTGAAACTGCTATTGCAGCTACTATTGGTACCTTTGTCATGAATATAATGATGATATTACTTCCGGGAACTTTCAGCGGTGCTTCGACTAAAGGCATCTATATGTGGACTGGTATCTTTGTTGCCATTTTCTTTTTAGCATCTCAACTTGTTGTTTTCTTCCTCTGCAAAGAAAAGAAGAGAGATATCAAACAAGAAGAAATTTCTGAAAAATCAACAATTCTCGACCTTTTCAAGATTGTCTTCAAAAATAAACAATTAGGAGTTTGTGCTTTAAGTCTTCTTCTTTTCTATTTTGGTGAATACATATTAACTGGTATTGGAACCAATTATTTCTATATGGTCTTCGGATATGGTGGAAATAAAGGTGGACTTGTAGCTACTGTTATCTCGGTTGTTTATGTTCTTGCCACCCTTGTTGCTCAAGCTTTCTATCCTATGTTATGCAAGAAATTTTCAAAACAGAAAATTTTAACCATCATGGGACTTACGATTTTGATTTCTTATCTTTGCTTCTTCTTCATCGCTTTCCCTGTCTTTTCTGATAAACCATTAGCTTATAATACTCCATCTGATAATGTTTTATGGGCAGCTGGTGGTACTATGTTCTTATATTATATTTTCTCATTCTTATTCTTCGGCGCTACTGGTGTTTTCTATTTAGCTCTTCTTGTCATGTTCCAAGATTCTATCGATTATGGTGAATGGAAATATGGTGAAAGAAAAGAATCTATTTCCTTTGCCTGGAGACCGCTTGATGTCAAATTAGCTAGCGGTTTAAATCGTGGACTTCAATGGGCTGTCTTTGCAATCACAGGAACTAGTGCAGCTATCAATGCTATCTCTAATGCTGAGGGTACTTATAACGCTCAAATTCAAAATGCTACTAAGGCAGAAATTGAAACTGCAACTGCCTTGAGAGATAATAAAATAGCTTCTTATATGCAAAATATTTCTAGAAAACAATTAGTAATCTTTGGTGTTATTGTCATCGGAGTCATTTTGGTCTCATTCATCGCTTCTTGGGCGCTTTTACATTTCGGTTATAAGTTAGATGAAAAACAGATGGAAGTCGTTGTCAAAGAATTAGAAGAAAGACATCAAAAAGATAATAAGGAAGCAGTAGAAAACTAATTTTGGAGGATATTTGATGAAAACTTTTAAAATCGAAAATTACAAATCGGCCTTATCATTATTTCAAACGCAATTGGCGATTGATAAAGTAAAGAGATTAGTCCAAGATTATTTGATTCAAGATTTGAATGTCAGACGTGTTTCTGCTCCACTATTTGTTGATCCTAATAGTGGATTGAACGATAATTTAAACGGAGTTGAAAGACCGGTCTCCTTCAATATCAAAAATATCGAAGGAATCAATGCTGAAGTTGTTCATTCACTTGCTAAGTGGAAAAGATATGCTTTAAAGCTTTACGGATTTGAATCTCATACCGGCTTATACACAGATATGAATGCGATTAGAAGAGATGAAGACCTCGATAATATTCATTCTCTTTATGTCGACCAATGGGATTGGGAGAAAATAATTTTAAAAGAAGATAGAAATATTCACTATCTTGAAGATACTGTCAAAACTATTTATTCTTCGATTAGAAAAGTTGAATTGGAAATTCAAAAATTATATCCGTGTCTTCAAGCTATTCTCCCTGAAGATATCTTCTTCATCGATTCTGAAAAGTTATTAGATATGTATCCCGATAAATCTCCTAAAGAAAGAGAATATTTGATAACTAAAGAGAAGAAGGCTGTCTTCATCGAAAGAATCGGTGGTAAATTATCGGATGGTGTCGAACATGATTTACGTTCTCCTGATTATGATGATTGGAATTTAAACGGTGATATTCTTGTTTATTATCCACTTCTAGATATTGCTTTTGAACTTTCATCGATGGGAATCCGTGTTGATAGTGAGTCATTGATGAGACAATTAGAAATTTCCAATAAAAAAGAAAGAGAGAATTTACCATTCCACAAAGCTATTCTCAATCATGAATTACCACTTACTATCGGTGGTGGTATCGGTCAATCTAGGCTTTGTATGTTCCTTTTAAAGAAAGCACATATCGGTGAGATTCAGTGCTCAATCTGGCCTAAAGAGATGAAAGAGGCCTGTGAGAAAGAAAATATTTTCTTGCTTTAAACAAATTTTAAAAAACAAAAAAACATAGAAAACTACATAAAAAATGATAAAAAATGATTGTTTTTATCGTTAATAATGTAGTTTTTTATTTTTCTTGATAGATTTAAAAAACTCAGATGATAAAAATTTTTGTTGAAGTTGATACCGAAATTTCTTTATAATTTAAAATGTAATGACAAATACAGAAATTGTAAAGAACGTGTTATTGATTGTCGGAGGTCTTGCCGCTTTCTTAGTCGGTATGGAACTTTTACAACAAGCAACCGAAAAATTAGCTACAGGTTCTTTGAAGAAATTATTCTCCAAAACCAGTAAAAATCCATTCTTTGGATTAGGTATCGGAACTTTAGCCACTATGATAATGCAATCCTCAGGTGCTACTACTGTTATGGTAGTTGGCTTTGTCAATGCTGGTGCTATGTCACTAGCTCAGGCAACATCCTACATCATGGGTGCTAATATCGGTACGACTATCACAGCTCAAATTGTCGCGTTAGGTGACTTACCGATATCTCAGGTTATGATTGCCCTTACTATGATTGGTGTCATTCTTCAACAGATTTTCGCTAAAAAGAAGGAAAAAATTGCTGATGTAGGCTCTCTTATCATCGGTCTTGGTCTTTTGTTCTTAGGACTTGAAATCATGACCTCCTATATGAAGAGCTTGATAAACGGAATTCCTCAAATTCAAGAATTCTTAACCTCAGTTTCAAATCCATTCTTGTTATTGTTAATCGGTATATTAACTACTGCAGCTGTTCAATCATCTTCAGCTATCACATCTATTGTCATCGCACTTACAATGGCAGGGGCGACAATTGGTGGCGGTGGTAATGCAGTTCTCTTCTTGATTTTAGGAACCAATATTGGTTCTACATCTACAGCTCTTCTCTCATCTATCGGTTCGACTGTCAATGGTAAAAGAGCGGCTGTAATTCACTTATTATTCAATTTCTTCGGTTCAATTCTTTTCTTCATCGTTCTCATGTGTGTTCCGAAATTCAACGATATGACATTTGCTAGTTGGTTTAAAGATTCTCCACAAGAGCAAATCGCTATGTTCCACACTTTCTTCAACGTTATTTGTACAATCATCTTCTTCCCATTCATAAAAGTTTTTGTTAAACTTGCCACCCTTATTGTTCCTGAGAAAAAGAATGAAAGCAATAATGTTGATGAAATTATCGATGAGAGATTCTTAAAGAATACAGCAATTGCATATTCTCAATCACTTCTCTACTATCACAGAATTTCTTCAATCGCCTTTAAAGATTTGAATTACGCTATCGATGCCTTTATCAATAAAGATACTAGCAAGAAAAAAGAAATCGATGCTATTGAAGAAGAAGTCTTGAGAATGTCGAGAAAATTGAATGAATATATCGTTAAAATTATTTCTCTTGGTGTTACAGAAGATATCAATACTAGACTTAGTAAAATGCAACTAGATATCGCTGATATCATCCGTTTGACTGAGGTCGCTGATAATATCACAGGTTATACAAATCACGTAGTTAATGATAATCTTGAATTCTCTGATGTTGTAAATCAACAACTTAGACATATGCAACTCCTTCTTGATAAGCAGTTCAAAAATACTGAATGCATAGTTGAGAAGCCGACGATGTTCTTGCTTCTTGAAGCTCAAAAGATTGAAAATGAAATCGATGATCAAAGAACTTTGATGATCAAACAACATATGGATAGACTTTCCAAAGGTGAATGCAAACCTCAAAATAGTAATATCTTTGTCAATCTTGTCGGAAATCTTGAACGTTGTGGTGATCACTTCAACTTCATTTGTGAACGTTCTTGTTCAACAATATCAAAACAAACATCCGCTCATGCTTAGTCATAAGCGGATTTTTTAAAAGTTTAAATTTCTATAGCAATTTGACCTCAAACTAATTAGAATAAAACCATTATGACATTTACAATTATATCTTTACTTATTTCATTAGGCTTATCTTCATATTTTGCTTATTTGCTCTGTTCTTATACCGCCTGGTATTATTTCTTCACTGCTTTTTTATTCGTGATTCCTACGTGGTTAGTGATCTTTTTACTTTGGGTTATCATTCTTTTGATTTGGGGATTTTTCATCAAAAAAGATAAAGAGTACTATTATTC
>CAVEQA010000090.1:0-5314 GCA_963617725.1 Paludibacteraceae bacterium | reverse complement strand
AATCTAGAAGGCTCGCTGGCTTTTAATATTTTTTCTTTCATAATCAATTTTTATTACTTTCATCTTCTTTTTGTTTCATCGAAAGTTTATTCTTAAAGTCATCTTTATTCTCTTTAGTCTCAGTTTCTTCAATAACTTTTTTAGAAACAAGAGAAGTTTTAATAAGTGTATAAATCAAACCGATGATTGCAATGAAGATTGCGATGACTAAATAACTATCTGCAATATTGAAAGTAGGGAAATTATCCCAAAAAGCAAAAGTTATAAAATCAACAACGCCATCTTTATAAATACCTTTTTGTATCCAGCAACCAAAACGATCGACAAAATTGCCAAAATCTCCAGCAATAGCTAAAGCTAAACACACATTGACAAATGTTGGTACCGTGCTGAAATAATAAATAAAACAGCAAATGAGAATTATGCCTGCAATCAAAGAAATCATTGAAAACAATCCAACCATACCAAATCCAACTGACCAGGCTGCTCCTTTATTAAAAGCTAAAGTGACATCGAATAAATAAGGAACAGCGTGGACTTTAAAATAAGGATCTTTATTATATGAATCAATGTATTTAGAATATACATATTGTTTACTGATTAAATCGATAGCAAATAATACGATGATAATGGCACAAAAAATAGAAAATTTAATCCAATTGATGCTTTTAAGATGTTTTTTTATGCTTTGAATAAAATTTTGCATTATTATTCACCTTGATGTTCTTTTACATCGTTATAAACATCTAAACAACGCTTGCAAAGCTTATGGCCATCACCATCATCTTCAAGATGATCGAAGTGATTCCAACAACGTTGGCATTTTTCACCTTCATGAGCAAGACAAACGCTCTTTTCTCCAAGATGGAAGGAAGAGACATTTAAAACTCTTCTGACTTCATCTTCACCCATAGCAAGAATCAATGCTTTTTCTTCTTCATCAACTGGCAAGTAGACAACACTAGCATCACCATTAGAACCGATAGCACCACTTTGTCTGACAGGTTCAATGACAGCATTGACATGAGCTCTCAATTCGAATAATTTCTTATAATCTTTTGATAATTGACTAGAAACATCATCGCACTTTGGATAGCTCTCTAAACTCACACTCTTCAAATGTTCCTTCAAAGGAAGGGTTGTATAAACTTCTTCCATTGTGAAACATAAAACAGGAGAATAAGCAATGTTCAATGTTCTTAAAATTTCAAATAATACATATTGTGTATTTTTTCTTCTATCGCTATCTTTACCATCACAGTAGAGAGTATCTTTAGAGAAATCTAAATAGAAAGAAGACAAATCATTGACGATGAAATTGACTAAAGAATCAGTGACAAGAGCAAAGTTATAAGAATCATAGCCCCTCTTCATCTCACTTAAGACTTCATGAAGTTTATTCAACATCATCTTGTCCATCAAAGAGAGATTCTTTGGTTGATAATCAGGACTGATAGTATGACCTTCATTATCATCATTCAAATTGGTGATCATGAATTTAAATGTATTTCTGATCTTTTTATATTGTTCGGAACAAGTCTTCAATAAATCTTGAGATAATTTGATTTCAGCAGTTGTGTAATCAATTGTTGTTGTCCATAAACGAAGAATATCAGCACCATATTGATTGCAAATAGTGACTGGATCAATACCATTTTTCTTTGATTTAGAGAATTTTTCTCCATATTGATCGACGATAAATCCATGCGTAAGAATATTTTTATAAGGAGCTTGGCCAGTATATGCGATTGATAAAATCATCGAAGAGTTATACCAACCTCTATATTGGTCGTTACCTTCAAAATAAATATCAGCAGGGAATGGATGGCCAAGAGAAATATCGCTTCCTAAGAAAGAAGAACCAGAATCAAACCATACATCCATAATATCTTTTTCTTTGGTATAAATTCCATTTGGAGAATGTGGATTTGTATATCCTTCAGGAAGAAGTTCTTTAGCTTCTTTTTCATACCAAATGTCAGAACCGTATTTCAAGAATAATTCTTCAACATGGTCAAACAATTTTTGGTCAAGAAGTGGAGTCCCATCTTCACCGTAGAAAATCGGGATCGGAACGCCCCATAATCTTTGTCTAGAAATGCACCAATCATCTCTTCCAGTGAGCATGTTTTCAAATCTCACTTTACCCCAGGAAGGCTTATAATTAACATTTTCAGCTGCTTTTAAGAGCTTATCTTTAATCTTAGAAACAGAACAGAACCATTGAGCAGTAGCACGGAAAATTGTCGGCTTTTTAGTTCTCCAGTCATGTGGATAAGCATGAACAATATCCTTGGTAGCAACAAGATTTCCTTTTTCTTTAAGGAATTCAATTTCTTTTGAAGAACAGTCTTCATAGAAAAGACCATTTGCTTCTTCAGCATTAATCATGTAACCTTTTGGATCGACAGTACAAATGATTGGAAGATTGTATTTTTTTGCAACACGATAGTCATCAGCACCATGACCTGGACCTAAATGAACAATACCAGTTCCAGAATCATCAGTGACATAGTCATCAACACAAACGGGAACAAGTCTATCTTGAACAGGATGATGAACCTTAACTCCTTCAACATCACGGCCGACAAAGGATTTTAAAAGTTCCATAGTTTCGAATGGAATTTCAGCCTTCAAAGCTTCAGCTCTTGACTTGATGATTACATAATCACCCTTTTCAGTATGATAAAGACCGTATTCCATCTTTGGATTGAGACAAAGTCCTTGGTTAGAAGGAATAGTCCAACCAGTTGTAGTCCAAACAAGGAAATAAGAACCTTTAGAAACAAATTCATTTCCTTCTTCAACAGGGAAGCGGAAATAAATAGTAGTAGCTTTGACATCTTGATATTCAATTTCAGCTTCTGCAAGAGCAGATTCACTAGACCACGACCAGTTGACAGGTTTCAATCCTTTATAAATAAGACCGTCCATTGCCATCTTTGCAAAGACCTTGATTTGATTGACTTCATATTCTCTATCCAAAGTTAAATATGGATGATCATAATCACCAACAACACCAAGTCTTAACATTTGTCCGCGTTGTTTATCTACTTGAGTTAAAGCATATTCACGACATTTCTTTCTGAATTCACTAGGAGGTGTTGTTCTTCTATCAACGCCATTTTTAGTAACACAATTTTCAATCGGCAAACCATGAGTATCCCATCCTGGTGTATAAGGAACATAAAAACCTTCGAGATTTTTAGAACGGATGATCATATCCTTGACAATTTTATTCAAAGCGTGTCCTGCATGAATTTCGTTGTTTGCATATGGTGGACCATCGTGAAGATAAAATTCTGGTTTTCCCTCATTGTGTTTTAAAAGCATTTGATAAAGATCAATCTTTTTAAAATAATCGACATATAAAGGTTCCTTTTGATTGAGATTAGCTCTCATACTAAAGGAAGATTTCGGCATAATTAAAGTATCTTTTAATTCCATAGAGACCTCCTGAATAAACCTAATTATTATATAATAATTACAATCGATAAAACAATAAATTGAACAAGCACAAATCTGAAAAAGGCAAAAAAAAAAATCTGGTACTAAGTACCAGTTATTTTCAAGATGGTGGCCCAAGGCGGAGTCGGACCGCCGACACCAGCATTTTCAGTGCTGTGCTCTGCCAGCTGAGCTATCGGGCCATGCTTTTGTCAAGCTTATTAAGTATATCAAAGATTCATTTTCCTTTCAAGAATTATTTTAGGAATTTTATTTTTTATTAATTTTCATAGTGATTGCAAAGATAACAGAATGATTAGCAATAGATAGGGTAGGATTGTTGTTTGACTAGTCAAACAACAACTCGCCCTTTTACTTTTGTCTTTTTTTAAGTAATATGTAGGCATCACTGGCAGACCAAACTGGAGGTAATAAACAATGTCTGCTAAAAGAAAAAGACTAAATCATGATGATAGAGCTAATATAGCTGGATATTTGGCTCAAGGATTAACAATTCCAAAGATAGCTAAAAGAACTGGTTGGGCAGCATCTACAATTTATAGAGAAATAAATCGTAATCCACAAATTAAAGAAACATATAAGAAAAACATCTGTAAATTAAGACCTAGTAAATACTATTGCTGTAACCAATGTCCAAAGCATAATCAATGCCGTTTAAATAAGAAATATTACAATCTTAAAATGGCTATTGATGATGCACACAAAAAGAAGCATGATAGTCATGCGGGACCAAAAGTTACAACATCTCAATTAAAAAAAGTTAACGATATTATTACTAAAGGAATCGGACAGGGTCAAAGTATAGAATACATCTATCAGTTCAACAAAGAAATACAATTTGTCAGCTGCTTAACTATACGTAGATGGATTGAGCATGGATATTTAACAACTAAAAGATGTAATTTGAGAAGAGCTAGAAGATATACTAAAAAATACGCTAAAAAACGAATTTCTGATTCTATAAAATCATCAGTAGATTCTTTTAAAACAGGTAGAACATTTACTGATTATCTTGATTATATCGAGAAAAACAAGAATTATATTCTTATGGAATTAGATTCAGTAGAAGGTCATAAAACAAGTAAAAAAAGATTATTTACATTTATGTTTGTAAAAGAAGCATTTCAAATAGGAAAACTATATGATTTGGCTAACGCCTCACAAGCCGTTCTTGAAGAGGCAAAGAAAATCATATTGACAATGATGAAATATTCTAAAGATAAAGATTTGATTCTTCTCTGTGATAATGGAATCGAATTTCCTCAGTTGCCACTAATTGAAAAGCTAAGCCCAAGAATAAAGGTGTTTTACACAAACACATATAAATCTACTGATAAACCACATTGTGAAAGAAATCATGAATATTTTAGATATGTATGTCCTAAAGGTTATTCTTTTGACGATTGGACTCAAGATGAAATGGATAAGGTATTTTCAAACATCAATAGTTATTCAAGAAAAGAGCTTAAATGGAAAAGACCCTACGATCTGTTCGTAGAGTCTTACTGCATAGAAGCTGCAATCGAGCTTAACATTAGTGAAATTGCAGCTAATGATGTGAATCTTAGTTCAAGATTCTAAGAAGAAAACAGTCTGCCAGTGATAGAAAAAAGTTAATAAATCTATACTAGCTACCTTTGAAATAATTGCTAGCCATCGCAAATTTTGAAGGTACGGTTTTCTAATGACATTATAAGCCATAGAAGGCTAGAAAACCATAGTAATTAATCATTAAGAAGATAAATATTAGGAAATACTATGTAATAGTTCTCCTTCTTAATAGTGAATTATTTGTTCTATTCGATTTTTCCTTAAAATCTTTGCAATCACAATGATAAGACACAAA
>CAVEQA010000089.1:0-5592 GCA_963617725.1 Paludibacteraceae bacterium | reverse complement strand
CCTATAAATTGGAGTTTAAAAAGGATATCGGACTTAAGCAAAATATCTTTGAAATAAATCCATTGTGGATTATCAAATAAAAATTGTTAGTTTTTATTATTTTCAAATCTAAGCATCAGATATAAAAGCAAGGTTCTAACTTCTAAAGCAAAAAAGTAGTTTTTATCTTCAAGCATTCTCTTTACTTGTTTCACCGAGTAAAGAGATGTTTTTATATCTTCAAATTCTTCGAGATTTTTATTTTCAAATCCAGTTATTCTAGCAAGAACAATACCATTAGTTTCATCTGAAAATCCTGAAGCTGTCGTTCCGATATCCGCAAGAACTTCGATATCTGTAATATCAACACCAGCTTCCTCTTTAGCTTCTCTTATTGCAACTTCTTTTATATCTTTATCATCTTTATCAAATAATCCAGCGACAACAGATGTGACTTTAAATCCGATAGCTGGACGAAATTGACTTGTTAATAGAAAATAAACTTCACCATTTTTTTCATCGATATAATAAAGAGGAATCATGACTCCATCCGGTCTTGTTGCTTTCTTCAAGACTGGTAATAATTCTTCTTTACTCTTTCTGCTTGTCATATAGTATTCATATCTATTATGAACACCCTCTTTGATGACATCATAAACAAGCACGTAATAATTTAAAAATTTATGATTTGTCTCTTGAATAACATCGATTAAATTCCATTCCATACAGTTCTCCTTAAAATAAAATTGAATAAGTATCTTTATAAATCAACTATTTCTATTTTATAATAATACAAGAAAAAGAGGTCAAATTATGATTGAAATAAAAGATAAAGAAATAATTATAAGCACTGATAATACCAGTTTAATTTTATCAACTCGCAACAATTTGAAATTGACAAGTGAATATTATGGAACAAGAATAAAATTCCAAGAAGAAATTGAAAGTTTGATTAGAAAATATAGTGTCTGTCAAGGTACTACAGCCGTTCTTGATGAGAAAGACAATTTTTCAAACAATGAATTAAAAACAGTTGTTTCAACTGTTGGTAATGGAGATTATTTTTCTCCTTCTTTGATCATCTCTGAATTTGGTACTATCGACTTATTTTTTAAAGAAGCAAAAATAATAGATTCGACTTCTTTAGATATCTATCCAACCCCTCATAATCCATCCTCAGAAGTTATGATTATATTAGAAGATAAATATTTGAATTTGAGTTTAGAACTTCATTATACAACCTACGATAAAGAAGATGTCATCTCCTGTTATTCCCTTCTTAAAAATAATTCTGGTAATGATATTCACATTCAAAAAATGATGTCCTATCAATTATCACTAGTGAATAATAATTCAAAACTTATCTCAACTTATGGTTGCTGGGCAAATGAACTCAATCAAGCTATTGAAGAAATAAAACCAGGAAGAAAAGTTATCGAATCACTTCTTGGAAGTTCAAGTGCTAGACACAACCCATTTTTCTATATCACTGAAAATAACTGCACCAACACCTATGGTAATTGCTACGGATTTAATTTGATATATTCTGGCAATTTTGAAAGTTCAGTTGAAACAGATTGTTTTGATTTGATGAGAATACAAGGAGGTATTTCATCAACAGGTTTAAATCTTGTAATTAAAAATGATGAATCCTTCATCACTCCAATTGGTATCTTTTCATATTCAGATAAAGGAAGCAATGGTTTAGCTTCCAATATGCAAAATTTTGTCAACAATAAGATAATTCCAGAATATTTCAAAGATAAAGAACGCCCGATTTTTTATAACAATTGGGAAGCTACTGGTATGAAATTCAACAAATCAAAAATCATCTCTTTGATGAAAAAAGCCAAGAAATACGGAATTGAAACATTTGTCTTAGATGATGGCTGGTTTTCTACTCGAGATGATGATTCTCATGGATTAGGAAATTGGAAAGTAAACGAAAAGAAATTGCCAGGTGGTTTAAAAGCACTGAGTGATGAAGCTAAGAAATTAGGGCTCAACTTTGGTATCTGGATGGAACCAGAAATGGTCAATGAAGATACTGAAACATACAAGTCACATCCGGATTGGATAATAAAAGATATTCATCCTTCTTATAAAGGAAGACATCAACACACCTTGAATTTAGCTAAGAAAGAAGTTCAAGATTTCATCATCGAGAGTGTTTCTAATGTCTTAAATAGCGCTGATATTTCATATTTAAAATGGGATTACAATCGCAATTTTTCAAATATAGATAGTGGGAATTTACCATACGAATATATAATCGGATTATATAGAGTTTTAAAAGAGATAACAAAAAGATTTCCTCACGTTCTATTTGAAAATTGTGCTAGTGGAGGAAATCGATTTGATTTAGGTATGCTATCGTATTTTGCTCAATCATGGATGAGCGATGATACTGATTCATTCAAAAGAGAATCAATTCAAAAAGGAGCAATCATCGGATATCCAAACTCCGTAATGTCCAATCATGTCTCTTGTAAAACAAGCAATCAATTGATGAGAAAAACGAGTTTGGATGCAAAGTTTGAAGTAGCAATGCACGGAATTTTAGGATACGAATTAGATTTGAATGACTTATTCAAAATGGATGAAAAGATAATAATCGATCAAATTTCATTCTATAAAGAATATAGAAAAACACTTCAATGGGGAAATTGTTATATTCTCCAAGAAGAAGCAAAACATCAAGATTACGAAATTGAAACAATAAAAAAAGACACTTGTATTGTCTCAATCTATCGAAGCATTGATGAATTAGACTTCAAAGAAGAAAGATTAAAAGCATTATATTTAGACAGTGATAGTCTTTATTTTTATCAATCAAGAATTCAAAGAATTCCCCTTCAAAGCTTTGGAACTCTTGTCAATTATCAATCACCAATTCATTTAAAAGAAGATGGTATGCTTTTCTCTCTAGTTGCTCAAATTCAAGAGATGAAAACCGAAGATAATCACGGATATATATCTGGAAAATCATTAGAATTCAACGGACCTGTTCTTTCTCAAGAATGGTCTGGGTGCGGATATAATGAAAATGTCAGATTGATGTTAGATTTCTCATCAAGATCCTATGTCATCAAAAAAGTTCAAAAAGAATAATCCTTCTTCTTTTCATTCTCAATGATATGAATGAGTGGGTAGCCACTATTTGAAATTGTTTTTTCGACAATCACATGATAAACATCTAAAAGATTTGCTTCAGTGATAATTTCAATAGGGCTACCTTTTTTAAATACTTTTCCTTCTTTTAATAGACAGATAGTATCTGAATATCTGCTTGCTAAATTGATCGAATGCAAAACTAAAAGACAAGCGACATTTTTCTTTTTGACATAATTTTGAATGAGAGAAAGAACTTCGATTTCATTGTAGACATCTAGATTTGCTGTCGGCTCATCAAGAATCAATACTTGCGGATTCTTAGATAATACCTGAGCAATTGAAACAATTCTTCTTTGACCGCCCGATAATTCCGAATATTTCTTATTGGAAATATCCTCTAAATTGAACTGTCTGATGATATCAGCGGTGTGATTCAACTGTTCTTTTTTAACTTTTATTTTTAAATCGTTCAAGCAACCTAAAAGGATGACTTCAAAAACAGTCAAGGAAGATAATTTTGAATTCTCTTGTGGTAAATATCCAATGATTTTATTCTTATCATCAAACGAATATTCATCGATATCTTTTCCGTTTAAAATAATCGTTCCTTCTTTCTTCAAATTTGAAGTCAAGGATTTGATCAAAGTAGTTTTTCCAGCACCATTAGGACCTAATAGAGTTGTGATTTCACAATCTTTTAAAACAAGATCAATTCCGTTTAAAGTATATTTATCATTCTTCGGATATTTATAACGAAGATTATTTATTTCTAATGACATATCAGTTTTTCTCCCTTATAAGAACGACTAAAAAGAAAGGAAGACCAATCAATGATGTGATGATACCAATTGGGAAGATAGTACCAGGTAAAATAACCTTAGAAATGATATCTGATAACAATAAAATCAAAGAACCAAATAATGCAGATAAAGGAAGATAGAATCTATGATCATCACCTGAAATCAATCTTGCAATATGCGGGCTTGCAATCCCGATGAATCCGATTGGACCTGTAAAACAAACCGATAAAGAAGAAAGAATTGAAATCAAAAAGAAAGATTCAAGCTTCAATTTTGAAGTTTTAACACCGATGCTTTCAGCTTTCATATCACCTAATGATAAAGAAGTGTATTTCCATGAATTTTTAAGAAGAAGTGGAAATACAATGATAAAAGCGACGAATAAAATCAAAACTTTTTGATAATCGACCTTTTGAAGAGATCCAAATTCCCAGAATACAATGCTTTGATTTTGATCTTCGCTAGCAAAATATTGAACGAAAGCCTGTAATGCTTTGAAGAAAAATAAAAGAGCAATACCAAGTAAGGTCATCGAATGCGATGTCATCTTTTTAAATTTACCAACAACGAAGATAAGAAGTGAAATCAACATTGCAAAGATAAAAGCAAAAGAAGCAACAACAAAATCATTGCCAGAGATTAAAATAGCAAGAGTAGCCCCAAAACTAGCACCAGCGCCGATACCTAAGGTATAAGGAGATGCTAAAGGATTATTTAAAATAGTCTGCATGACAGAACCACTTGTACCAAGAGATAATCCGATCAAAATCGCCATCAAAGCGATGGGAATTCTAAGTTCTCTAACAATGAGTACAATCGAAGAAGAAACATTATTAGGACAGAATAAGGCATTGATAGTTTCAGAGAAGGTTAGATTTGCACTTCCAACAAAAAGGTCGATCAAAAATAAAAAAGCAATCAAAACTATTGCTATAAACATAGCAATAATCTTGATCAAGTTTTTATTCAAATAAGAAGAGATTATTTTATCATTCATAATTCAACCATAAAACAACCGGATATTTCAAATGGCATGTACAAAGAGAAAAACTCCTTCAAATCAGATAAAGGATTCAAATCCGCAAATAATTCAGGTTGTATCTTTTTAGCTAAAAATTCAACGCCTGCAAAATCAAAGATATGTCTTGATAAATCATGGTAAACAGCAGAAAGATTTCTATTTTTAACAGCTTTTACTTCTTTCCATTCTTTTCTATCAAGATATGATTCAAGATTTTTCTTTGCCTTTTCTTCATCTTGATTGTATCCTAAAACAACATTATCAGATAATCCACTTTGTAAAACACCAGTCAAGATGATAATATCAGGATCATATTTGATGATGGCTTCTTTTGCCATATCAACACTGCTTGCATCAGAAATATCATATGCGATATTATTACCGCCTACTTGTTGAATAAGAGATCCCCACATCTTCTTAGACCAGGTATTTCCATAGGTGTCTTTGCCTTTTGAAAATTCCATATAGACATTCGGTTTATCCTCATCTTTGATATCTTTTGCTTTTGTAAAAATAGGAGAAACCTTATTTTCGTAATAAGTGGAGATTTCATTTGCTCTTGTCTTTTGATTCAGGACTTCACCTAAGATCTCATTTGATTTTTTTATAGAATCAATGGTATCGATATGATAATCAAAAAAGACAATCGGAATATTTGCTTTTTCAAGCAATGATAAT
>CAVEQA010000088.1:0-5597 GCA_963617725.1 Paludibacteraceae bacterium | reverse complement strand
ATTTAATATCATTTTCAGTGTATTTTATTACAACTTTATTAATAGGATTACTCCTTAGAATTAAAATAAAAAACTATTCTCCTAAAGAAGCATTCGAAAAATGAAAAAGTACAGCAAAATTAAACCGCTTACATTAAAAAATAAAAAATTTATTTCGCTATTTTAAACGATTTATGATATATTTCTTTTAGTCTTCTTTTTTATAAGAATACTAAGAAAGGGTCTTTACTATGAAGGGTACTGTTAAAAAGTTCGACAAAGAAAAGGGCTATGGATTCATCACTGGTGAAGATGGAAAGGATTATTTCTTCCATTATTCTCAACTCGTTATGGATGGATTCAAGACTGCCGAAGTCGGTCAAAAAGTTGATTTCGAATCAGCTGAAACCGAAAAAGGTCTTAGAGCCAACAACATCAAATTCGTTGACTAATTAACGAATCGGGCTCTTAGCACTAATCTTTGTGATATAGTAGCTAAGAAAAAAATAGCTCCACCTCTCAGCAGGTGGAGCTTTTATTTTATCTAGCGTCTTTGAAACAAGAACCGCCGACAAATTCTCTAATCACAGAATTACAAGGGATATCAGAAGTGCTGATAGGTACAAAATATTTGACCATTTGTTTCAATCTTAAAGCCACAGCATAATTTTTATCTTCAACCTTGATCTTATCAAGAAGTGGTAAAACATTATTTCTTAAGGCACATAATTCATATTGCATAAACGAATCAAAAACATAATCAGCGTTCTCTTGATTTGGATAAATATATTTAAATTCTCCTCTTCTGACATTAGACCACATTTCAATTGTCTCTTTAGCATCGGAATTTCTAGTTTTAGAATCTCTCGCAATTCTTCTCAATAATCTCATATATGTCATACTAAGTGGTGTGTGGTTATCAAGATTCACCTGTGGTTGTGGTGAGATATAGATTCTAAATTTTTGAGTATAAGAAATTTGATTTAAAACAAGCGGACTAAGCGCGTGAATACCTTCGATGATCATCGGTTCATTCTCTCCGATAGAAAGTGGCTTCCGATAAGTTCTTGTACCAGTTTTAAAATCGAATTGAGGTAAAGAAACACTTTCTCCTTGTACAAGTTTATTTATCAAATCATTGAAAAGAGGTACGTTGATAGCGTCAAGGGATTCGATATCAACATTATTCTTTCCTTCTTCAACAGTGTAGTAAAAATCATCCATTGAGATTCTGATAGGACGATATCCTCTGCTCATGAGTTCGAACATCAAACGATTGGCAAAAGAAGTCTTTCCAGAACTAGAAGGACCTGCTACTAAAATACAGCGAATGGAATCAGGCCTATTGACAATCAAATTACCAAGTTCAGCAAGATTATTATTAAATCTAGCCTCGCAAATATTGACAAGGGCCATGCTTCCATAATTTTTGATGAATGAATTGATTCCGTGAACTGTATCTAAACGATTTTCTTCAGCCCATTTTGAAGAAATACTTAAAGCATTTGCAAATTTAACTTCGTCTTTGAATTCTGGAATATTTCCGTTGAGTTCAGATCTTGGAACTTGGAGAATCATACCTGGAGCATAATAACTCAATTTAAATTGTTTCAAATATCTAGAAGATGGAACCATTCTTTCATATAGATAATCAGAATAAACCTTTCCGTTATATGTGCATTGATATAAATGGACTTTATCTTCTGAACGATATTTGAGGATTTGAATTTTATCTTGATATCCGAGTTTATGATATTCTTTTATCGCTTCTTCTTTATCGACTTTATTCTTTACAAAAGGTAAATCCAAATCTACGATTTTATTCATCACTGAAATGACTTTATCGACAAATTCTTGATTTATCAAATAAATTTTTTTCCCTTGTAATACTCTGATAAAAAATGAGCGAGAGATATTATAGAAAAATCTGACTTCAAGTTTGGGATTCACTTCTTTTACTGCCATTGAAACTAAAAATCTCAAGCTCGCATTGTAGATAGTAGATGCTTCACTATTATCAAGTCCTAAAAATTCAACTTCTTCCTCACTGGTCTTTTCAAAATTTGTCGTAAGCTCGTAAACTCTACCATTTATTTTTCCACAAATATATTTATATTTATCTTCTACAGGGATATAATCTCCGAATTTTTTACCCTTTTCTAATAGAATATTTTGTTTCATAAAAACCTCCATTTAATAATAAGGGATTACATTATATCATTGTTGAATGGAATTTCAATTAAGCGCTTTCAGTTTTATTGACATCAATAACAATTCTTCAATTGATAAATTAGTTAACAAAAATATAAAAATAATGACAATTTCTATGATATAATTTATAGGCTAGTTTAAGGAGAAAACTTATGGCAAATGATATCAAATTAACTAAACAAGGTAAATTAGATTTAGAAAACAGATTACAAGAACTCACAACCGTTGAAAAACCAAGAGTAATGGAAGATTTAAATCTTGCACGTTCTCAAGGCGATTTAAGTGAAAACGCCGATTATGATGCAGCAAGAGATAAACTCCAAACCATCGAAACTGAAATCCAACGCATTCAATATACTCTCGACCATGCTACTGTTGTCGAAGATGTTGAAGGTGGTGATCACGTTGCAAAACTCGGTGGTGATAGAATCTATGCTACTAATCTTGATACAGGTAAAGAATACAATTTCGTCATCGTCGGTTCTGCTGAAGCAAAACCACATGATGGTAAAATCTCAAATACCTGCCCAGTCGCTTTAGCCGTCATCGGTAAAACCGAAGGCGATGTCGTCGAAGTTCAAGTTGAAAAACCATACAAACTTCGCATCGACAAAATCGGCGACTAATTAAAATTTAAAAAAATAACCCACAATTGTTTACAAAACCCTTTTCTAAAGTCCATTCTTTATGAAAGGAGGATAAAAGCTATGTTCAAAGCTATTATCATTGGTCTTGTAATTACAGTTGTGGGTCTTTTTGCTTTAGCAGTTGTTGAAAAGAAAGGTGAGAATATCGGACAAAATTCTGTCAACGGATATTCTACCGTTGTCAAAGATGAAAACAGTGTAAAAGTGAGTATCTCAGGAGAAGTCAATCATCCTGGTGATTATTATGTTTTACAAACAGACACCTTAGGTACACTGATTATCTCAGCAGGTGGTGTCACAAGCAAAGCAGATACTAAAGCCTACAACAGTTCTTTAGTCATCAACACTCACACCTCATTTTATATCCCACCGACAAGTGAAACTCCAACCACCTGTGTTGAAACAACCATTGAAAAAGTCAATATCAATAAAGCAAGTGAAGCAGAACTCATAGCGATAGGATTCAATTCATCCCAAGCAAAAGCCTTAGTATCATATCGAAATGATAACGGGAATTTTGAAGCTATCGATGATATCACTCTTGTCAGCGGTATCGGACTTAGCACATTCAACAAAGTGAAAAATAAAATCACAATCAGCTGATGTCTTTCTTCTTCGCATTCATATTCTTTCTTCTTGGTTCAATCTCATATCTATATAGTTATTACTTCTTATTTCTTTTAATTCTGCCATTATTTTATCTATTCAAATATAAAAATTTAAAATGGAAATCATTTGTTTATTTAAGTTTCACACTCATCTCTCTTCTCTTGTTCTTATTAATTCCTAAAGGGAAAGAAGGTGAGATAGAAACATATGGAATAGTCTTTGTTTCAAAAACAAATTACTATTTATTATTGACATTAAAAGGAAAGTTTTATGTCAAAAATTATGACAACGATTTACCATTTTTATCGATAATGAAAATAAAAGGTACCATACAAGAACTTTCATTTTCTCATTATGAATCCGGTTTTGATTTTAAAGATTACTTAAAATCAAAAGGAGTATTTTATTCATTAAACATTAAAGATTCTAACATTATTTTTAAAAGTATTGATTTTAAAAAACAAATTCAAAATTATGCTGAACAATATTTAAATGACGACTCAAAAAATTTAGTGTCATACCTATTATTCAACCAGTCAATATCAACTTCATATAAAAGTTTGACAAACTTAAATCTCTTTTCTCTGTTTTCAGTTTCTAGCATTCACTTAACTTTTTTACTAAGTTTCATTCAAAAATTCTTGAGCAAAAGAAATAAGAAAGTGATAAATCTAATCAAAATATCAATCCTTATATTTTTCCTATATTTAACATCTTTTAAACCTTCAATTATCAGAATATTATTATTGACTATTTTTAGTTTACTCAATTCAAAAAATAAGATAAAACTTGATTATTTAGAAAGAATTTCATTGTGTGCTATCTTCTTTCTTTCTATAAATCCATATCATTTGATCTCTCAATCATTTTATTATTCATATCCGTTTTTATTCTATCTAGCTTTGACAAATACAAATTCTAAGAAAAGTGATAAATTCAAAATAGTTCTTTTATTATTCTCATTTTCCATTCTATTAAATTGTATTCAAAATGGTGGATTTAATCCACTATCAATCCTCTCGCATATTGTGATATTACCTTTGACACATCTTGTATTTATATCCTCTATTTTTTTACTTATAATTCCTCATGTTGCTTATCTTATAAATCCGCTTATATCATTGATATTAAAAGTATCTAACGCCTTAGATAATGTATCAATATTTATCATCACAGGAAAACCTAGTGTCATATTTTGTATTGTTTTCTACATTCTATTTCTCTTGGTTACTATTTTAAAAATGTACAGTTATAAAAGAGAAAGTGAAGTATTGAAAATAATTTTATTTATATCTATTCTCTCTCTTTCTTTAAATGATCCATTCCCTCATTATGAATTAAATGTCATCGATATCGATCAAGGATTATCGATGCTTATCAGATATAAACATTATAATTTTTTAATAGATACAGGCGGACTTAACAAAACAGATTTAGCAACTGAATCTTTGATTCCTTATTTGAGAAAGAAGAAAATAAACAACCTAGATGCTGTTATCCTCACTCATGATGATTACGATCATTGTGGAGCTTTAAATAGTTTAAATACAAATTTTAAAATTCAAAATATATATTGGCAGACTGATTTTTTAAAAGAAGATGATAATACCCTATACATCGGTGACTTGAAAATTGAAAATCTAAATGACTACAATATCTCATCAGATTCAAATAGTTTGAGTGGTGTCTATACATTTGAAATAAGAAATAAAAAGATATTAGTCATGGGTGATGCTCCTGTAGCTGTCGAAAAAAAACTAGTATTTGGTAAAAAAGAGAAGATAAGGTGTGATTATTTAATAATCGGTCATCATGGTTCAAAAACATCTTCTAGTCTTGAATTTTTAAAAGCAACTGAAGCTAAAAAAGCTTTTATTTCATGCGGTGAAAATAACAAATACGGTTTTCCACATAAAGTAGTTCTTGATAATTTAAAGAAAGCAAATATCCCATATAAAAGAACAGATCAAGATAAAACATTGTCTATAAAATTATAATCAACCCTATATAGATATAAAATTATATTTTTTATCTTTCTTTTTTGTAAGTGACTTAATAAAAGTTTCAATTATTGTGCTAATAACGTCCTCAAATAATTTTATAGTCTATAAAAGAGGACCGGTTTGAGGAACTGGATGATTTTTGCTAGGT
>CAVEQA010000087.1:0-5720 GCA_963617725.1 Paludibacteraceae bacterium | reverse complement strand
CTTTGGTAATGACTTTGTCAACATCTTATCATCATCATTAGTTTCAATTTTAATTTTTTCTTCTTTTGGAGAATCTACAACAATTTTAGTTTCAATACTAACTTGAGAACCATTGACTTCTGATGAATTTTTCAAAAACAATTGCTCGTGATCCATTAATGAAGCAAAAGATTTAACAAATTCATATCTTTTTTCAACAAAAAGGACAAGCCTTCTAATCAAGGTTGCAATAAATCTATTTTCGTAGGTTCTTAAATCATCATCTGAACCGATAGATAAAATCTTATTTGGAATGACATCACCATTTTCATCAATATCTTTAATATATTGAGTATGGCTTGCAAGATGCATAACTGAAGTTGCATTTGTCTTTTTAGCAAGTTCAACAGGTGTTAAATCTTCAGTTGTTTTAGTTACCATTCTAGGATTGTTGACAATTGAGCCTAAATCAGGTAAGCATTGTTCGATATTTTCAATCCATGAATTATCAAAACTTGAAGATTCAATACGATTAAGTCTCAAATAAGTGTTTTTTCCGCACAATAAAGCATCGAAAATCTCTTTAGCATCTTCATTATCATTTAAGATGCCTTTGACTTTGTCGGAAACAGATAGATATAATTGTTTTTCTTTGCTTAATTTGTCCATTTTTATCACTCTAAAAATTAGTTATTTGAAATTAAATTGTCGATATAGGCATGTGCCATTGGGAAAGTATTCTTACCATATAAAGTATCAAGTTCTTCGTGAAGTTGACGAAGTTGATCTTTTAAGAATGCTAAGTTCAAAGATTCGAATTTCTTTAAAACCTTATTGGTGAAGATGAAGTCAAAACCATCAATTTCAGTTCCACCACAAGCAACATAAACAGGAATAAATGTTTCAAGTTGCTTCATAATACGGTTACCGAATGCAAGACGGAATTTCTTAATGACGAAGTTATCTAATTCTTCGAACTTTTGTTTCATATTATCACTGATTGGATATTGACTTAAAGCTTCTTCATAAAGGGAATGTATTTGTTCATATGGAACAGCCATAGCTTCTTGATTTTCGCATTCAAAGGCTCTTCCTTTATCATCAAAGAAGATTGAAATAGCTCTGTCGTAAACCTTATCAGAAATTGTGAAAGTAGAATCATCGTTATTTGCAGTTCCGAAGAATTCAACATTTTGTGGAATGAGAAGTTTTCCTTCTTTGATATTGATAGGATCGTTATCTTGAGGAGCAGGAATCAAATCGATAAGCCATTCATTTGTATCTCTCATTTCCATGATGGATAAGAATTCTGCAAAATAGTATTCGATTCTAGCTAAGTTCATTTCATCGAGTACGATGACATCTAAATCTTTTCTATATGTAGTTGTATACAATGCTCTTAAGAATTCGGATTCATTGAATTTCTTAGTGAATTCGTTGTAATAACCTAAGAGTTCAGATCTATCTTTCCAAGAAGGTTGAACTGGAATAATTGCACTATCAAAACGGAAGAATTTACCAATAGCATAAGCTAAAGAAGTTTTACCAGTACCTGAGATACCTTCTAAAATGATAAGTTTACTTGTTGCCATACCAGCAAACAATTGACGAATTGTATCAATTTTATAATAAAGCTTTAATTGAGATGCTGCGAAATTTCTAAAACGATTACAGAGTTCTTCAAGAGATAAATCACTCACTTTTTCAATTTCAGTTGAAAGTCCCTTATATTGAGAATCGACATGAGTAAGTTTTGGAAAACGAGAAGCGACTTCCTGAATTGTTTGTTTATCTTGTTCAGGAACTTGATCCGGTTTCAAACCCATATAAGACATCTTAAGATTTAAAATCTTATCTTTTTCTTGAACTGCTTGGTAAAGTTCATAATTCAAACGTTCAACTTGTTCTCTAAGAGCATCTTTATCAAGTTCTCTTTTAACAAATCTGATATATTTTCTAATTAAAACGACTAAGAGGAAGATAATACCACCGATAAAAGCTACTAACAAAATTGCAAATAATACAAAGAAAAACCAACCCCAAAAACCAAATTCACCCTTAAAAGCATCTAAAAGTGAATTGTAATTTGAAAAGTTAGATGGAACTTTTTGCCACGGGGAAACAACCCTTGTAGAGAAAAATTCTACAAAGTCCCAGAAGAATTCAATTATCATTTGTCTTAAATATTCAAAATAAGCTGTCATTTTCCAGTCTCCCTTGCAATCATAAATGGAAGTGTAAAATTAAAACTGGCTCCCATTGTCGAATTAATGCAATCTCTATCCCAACCTTCCATATAAACGGAAACGATGATTTCAGTAGGATTATAATCACTTGAGTTAGTGTTTTTATAAACTGGAATCATGATTGGGCTAATTCGAGTAACTTCTTTTGGTCTTATATCTTCAAGAGAATAAGACTCTTCTTTGATAACATCATGGTTTGAAATGAAACTATCGACATCATAATGATGGGTATCTTTTCTTGTTACAGCATTAAATGAAGTAGCTTGACTAGCATCAGTTATCGGATGTTTACTATCCATATTTTGAATAGTATCCTCGGTTACTTTAGCTAAATAATACTCATTAAAATCACTAGCTTTACTAGCTTGTATTATTGTACCACTATCATTGATATAACCATAAACAGTTTCATACCATTCTTTACTATTTGAATCATAATATGAATCATAATAGCTAGATGTCGTTGAATTTAATATGCCTAAAAAACAAGTTTCTTGATCTTTATAAGGATCAATAATAGCGTATTTGTATTGGCCACTTTCATCCTTATAGAGAATAGATATTCTCATTGAATCAATGACTTGATTCAATTTTTCAGTCGTATCTGAAATATAATTTTCTCTTTCTTTTTCTGATGAAAAAGTTTGTTCATTAGCTAACGCTTCAGCTCTACTTTTATTTTTGCTTTCATCAGATATTAATTTTAAACTATCTGGATCAATTGTTACATAAACATTATCATCACAAGAAAGATATAAATGTTTAGTAAAATATCCTCCTTCATCATGGATAACTTCAGGTTCATGAGGAACTGCCCCATTATTTAATCCTGTAAAGGAATTATAAAAATATGGTTCAGGTAAAGAATATCCATCTTTTACAACTGTATTGATAGTGTTTGTATCAAACCATTTGAAAGTATATGAAGAAACAGGTTTATACAAATCCTTCGTTTCATCTTCATAATCTATTTTTGATACAAAATTAGTCTTATCTTCAGATATCAATAAATTCTTTTCTTTTGAAGTCTGAATATAGATATAATTGATATTATTTGTACTAGCTGTCTTTGTCCAAGCATAGGTGATAGAAACACCAAGTGCTGTAAGGCCTATTGCTAAAGATAAGATAGAAAGAGTAATTTTTGTTCTTTTTTTCATACTAATCTACCCTATTAGTTTGGAAAGTAAGACCTAAATCAAAACCTGTACCACCATTATTATCTTGTTCAAATAAGCTTTGATCAGTTATTGAATGATCCCAACCTTCTAAATAGATAGTTAATGATACGGTAGCAATTGCTTTGTCATCTTGACTTGTTGTACAAATTGCAACACCATCAGTCAAATAACCAGATTTATCATCAGCTTTGATATCACTCATAGAATAATACATCGCTTTCTTTAAATCGTAGCTATCATAGTTTTGATAACAATAAAGACCTTGTTGATGTTTAGCTAAGAAAGAAGATTTGACAGTTGAATTAGTTTGATTGATATCATCTAATGCACTATCATTTTCAAATAAAGTAGCATTATCGCTCTTTCCTTCTTTAAGTTCATAGTCACCATAAATCAATTCTTTTGGCTTTTTTGTAAAATAAGTTGATGGGTCATAATCATAATAATCATCGTTATAATCCATATTCAAAAGACCAGCTACAGTTGTAGAGCCTTTTTCAGTTGCGTTTGGATTAAGGATAAATTTACCATTGTCACTATTTACAAATATTCTCAAAGATTTTTCTAAATTAAGACCAGCATGAGTAGTTGCATCTTGTAACCAAATATCTCTATTTTGCATATATTTATACCCAGTTACAGAATTATCAGATCTTAAAACTCTAAAAGCTAAATTGAGATAAGAATAACTATCATCACTTGCTTTTTGTCCTAAATTCGGTTCACCTTTAGTCGGTGCTCTATTTAAGGTTAAATCATCATTAGTTTTTAAGTCATCATTGATGGTATATTCTCTGCTTGTGACAGGAATTAAATAATTAGTGGAATATCCTAAAGCTTTTGAATAAGACATGACCATTGCGGATGTTAAAGATTCGCCTGGTTTTACAAAGAAATACGTAAAATCAGTATCTTCAACTTTTTCAAAAGTTTTTGAAGAATCTAAATCAATGCCATTATCAGCTAAATTAGCTTTAAATCTTGCTATAGTTTTATCATCGTTTTCAAATGTAAAACCAACTTGTAATTGCTCAGAATTGTGGATTGTTGTTCCAGAAAATGAAAGCTGAGCTCTAGTTGTATAAGCAAACCAAGCTAAAGTGCCAGTTATGACACCAAATGACGATGTGACAGTTAAAGCAGTTAACATAACTGCTAATCCACGTAATTTCATATTAGTTATTGTTTTCTAAAAGATTAATCGGCATCACAAGCAAATTGCATACCAACGCTAAATGTACTATTTTTAAATGTATCTTCACTCCATGTAGCCTTTGAATTAACAGGCTGCCAACCTTCTACCCAAACTGTTACTGTAACTTTGTTTGAAGCTCCAGTATCACTGTTTTTCTTTGTTCCTGCTTTAGTAGTTGTTAAAGTTACACCACCTTCAATTGCTCCACCTGTGGCACTAGTTCCAAGAAGATCATCATTCAGATAACATTCTTGTTCACCTTTACCATAAGTTCCAGCAGTACCTTCGGTTTCCCATTCATATCTATCGGAGGTGTCATCTTTTCCATCTCCATTCAAATCAAGGGAACCACTAGTTTGAGTGGTAACGCCTTCTTTACTAGCTAATGCATAAATACTATTATCTTCATCTTCAGCATCAACATTGCTGAAATGAACTCTAATAGCTTTAGCTAAATCTTCATCTTTACCATCAGTAAGATCATCATTAGCTCCTAAAATAGTCAAATCAACAAGTTTGACATCTTTTGCTGTATATTCTTCTTCATCATCAATCTTTTGAGTGAATCTAAAATATAAATCAAAAGTTAAGAATTTAGAATAACCAGAGGTTAATTCGTTTTTCCATTTAGAATAATCACCAAAATTTTGATATGTAGGAGCATCATACAATGCAGCTAACTTTCCATTCTTTTTGATATTACCACTAGTCAAAGGTTGAATTTCTTGACCAGCATTGGCATTTCCAGTTTTTGCTACAGCGGCTTTATAAATATCAGTTGATTTTAAATCACTGACCCAATTTTCGCCGTCAGTAGAAATTTGAAGATTTTTAGTAACAGCTTTACTGCTACCGATGATACCTGCAGTTGCTTTTGTGGAATATTGATACCAAGCAACTGTGCCAGTAACGGTACCTACTAAAGAAAACAAAGCGGCAGAAGATAATGTTAAAATTAAAAATTTATTTTTATTTATTTTCATAACCGTTAATTGTTACTCCTAATTTTAAAGTCGAAGCACTCCAAGAATCATGATTTCCGATACAATCGGGATCTTCACCTTCGAGCCAGAAAACAACCGTATATCTCTTTATATCACCCGGATTAAAATTATAAGT
>CAVEQA010000086.1:1309-5988 GCA_963617725.1 Paludibacteraceae bacterium | reverse complement strand
GGATCACTCTATATTCAGAGTCAGAAAGTGGTGATAGATCCGTTGCCATTGAGGCGGAAGCCTCTATTGATGTCCCGAAAGGGAAAATTTTGTAAGTTGGTTACTTTAACAACCATTAAATGCATTTGTTAGATGCAACTTGTAAAACAATCAATAAGAGTAGTAAAAGTAACTTTTTGCTATATAGACTCTGAGACCCATTCCTTTGATTTTAAAGGTTATATTGAAAAGTTGAACATAGTTGCTCTACGTGCAACTATGTTTTTTTTATTAAAACTTAGATGTGCCTCAAACACAGGAAAGGAGAATGTCATGGCTAAAGTTTTAATCATTGGATGTGGTGGAGTTGCTACTGTTGGTATTACAAAATGTACGGAAGTCCCAGAAGTTTTTCAAGAAATTTGTATCGCATCTAGGACGCTATCAAAATGTGATGCTTTAAAAGAAAAGCTTCAATCAAAAACTAAAACTAAAATTACTACCTGCAAAGTAGATGCAGGAAATTTGAATGAAATGGTTTCGCTTTTGAAATCATATAAACCAGATATGGTTATGCATCTTGGAATGCCATATCACAATTTAATTATCATGGAAGCTTGCTTGCAATGCAAAGTTCACTATCTTGATACTGCCGCTTATGAACCAGAGGATGTAGACGATCCAGAATTTAGAAAATATTACGATAAAAGATGTAAAGAAAAAGGTTTTTACGCTTATTTTGACTATCCATTTCAGTGGGCATACAAAGAAAAATTTGAAAAGGCTGGCATAACAGCTGTTTTAGGATGTGGTTTTGATCCAGGTGTCACTCAAGCTTATGTTGCATACGCAAAAAAACATAAATTCGACACAATAGATACATTGGATATCCTCGATTGTAACGGAGGAGATCATGGTTATCCTTTTGCAACTAATTTTAATCCAGAAATAAATCTCCGTGAAGTCTCATCTCCAGCTGCTTATTGGGAAAATCATAAATGGCATCGTATAGATGCAATGACAATTAAAAAAGAATACAATTTCGATAAAGTCGGAATGAAAGATATGTACCTACTTCACCATGAAGAAATTGAGTCCCTTGGTCTCAATTATCCAGAAATCAAAAGAATCCGTTTCTTTATGACATTCGGTCAATCTTATCTTGATCATATGCGTTGTCTTGGTGATTGTGGACTTCTTTCCACAACAGCTATTGATTATAACGGACAAAAAATAGTTCCAATTCAATTTTTAAAAGCTCTTCTTCCTGATCCTGCAACATTAGGACCAAGAACAAAAGGCAAAACTAATATCGGTTGTATTTTTACTGGTAAAAAAGATGGCAAAGAAAAACATTACTACATCTATAATGTTTGCGATCATCAAGAAGCCTATCAAGAAACAGGAGCTCAAGCTATATCCTATACAACCGGAACACCAGCAATGTGTGGTGCCTTAATGGTACTAACTGGAAAATGGAACAAACCTGGAGTTTTTAATGTTGAAGAATTTGATCCTGATCCATTCATTGATGCTTTAAACAATAACGGACTTCCAATTTCCGAGTCCGATTCACCTACTTTAGTGGATTAATAAAATGAATAATATCTTTGATAATAGACAAAGCTTCCGCCGCTTCAAAGACATCGATCCCTATACTCTTTTTCACAAAATAAAAACACCTTGCTTTGTCATCGACAAAGTAGGTCTAATAAATGATGGAGAGATATTGAAAAAAGTCCAAGAAGATACCGGATGCAAGATTTTGCTTGCTCAAAAAGCCTTTTCAAACTTCAATCTATATCCCCTTCTTGAAAAATATATAGCTGGAACAGAAGCAAGTGGACTATACGAAGCTAGACTTGGAAAAGAAGAAATGCCAAATAAAGAAGTTCATGTATTTTCAGCCGCCTATAAAGAAGATGAATTTACTGAAATTCTTGAATACGCTGACCATATTGTTTTCAACTCCATAAATCAGCTAAAAAAATATGGAATAAAAGCAAAAGAAAAAGGAAAATCTATAGGCATTAGAATAAATCCAGAATTTTCAACTCAAGTTGATCATGATATATATAATCCATGTGCACCTGGTTCAAGACTTGGTGTGACTTTATCTAGCTTTGAAAAAGAAATTGATGATGGTCTTCTTTCTATTCTTGATGGCATTCATTTTCATACACTTTGCCAGCAAAACTCTGATGACTTAGAAAAAACTTTAGAAGTAGTCGAAAGAAAATTTGGAAAATATCTTTCAAATCTAAAGTGGATTAATTTCGGCGGTGGTCATCATATTACAAGAAGCGATTATGATATTGTTCTCCTTGAAAAATGTATCAAAAAAATTCAAGACAAATATCATGTGCAAGTCTACCTTGAACCAGGAGAAGCCGTTGTTCTTAATGCTGGATATCTTATCACAAAAGTTTTAGATACTTTCGATAATAATTCATATCATATTGCTATTCTTGATACATCAGCCGCTTGCCATATGCCAGATGTCATCGAAATGCCCTATAAGCCACCATTATTTAATAGTGATATTGATGGTTGTTTTTATTCAATAAGACTTGGTAGTCAGACATGTCTTTCTGGAGATGTGATTGGTGATTACTTGTTTTCTTCCCCACTTCATGAAAATGATATGCTCATCTTTGGAGATATGGCCTTATATACAACATGTAAAACAAATACATTCAACGGAATGCCTCTTCCAGATATCTTAGTTTTAAATGAAGATAATTCATTAGAAACACTTTGTCATTTCGATTATAAAGATTTCAAACATAGACTTGGAAAATAACGGAGAAAACAAATATGAAAACTTATAATTTTGCTATTGTCGGAGCAACAGGGTTAGTAGGCAGAACATTTTTAAAGGTCATGGAAGAATATTCTCTCCCTGTAAACGAGCTTAAACTTTTTGCAAGCGAAAAATCTGTTGGAAAAATTATTTCATTCCAAGAAAAAAATTATCAAGTTCAATCATTGAAAGATGGTTGTTTCAAAGGCATTGATTTTGCTTTGTTTTCAGCTGGCAGCGAAGTTTCAAAAATATGGGCACCTGTTGCCGCAAGAGAAGGGGCTTATGTTGTTGACAATTCTTCTCAATGGCGAATGGATGAAAAATGTGCGCTAATTGTTCCAGAAATCAATTTTAATGATTACAAAACTAAATCAAAAATCATTGCTAATCCAAATTGTTCTACAATTCAAGCTGTCCTTCCATTAAAACCTTTAGATGATGTTTTTAAACTAACTAAAATCCATTACACAACATATCAAGCAGTTTCTGGTTCTGGAGAAAAAGGAATCGATGACTTAAGAAGATGTAAATTAGGAGAGAATCCAAAGTTTTATCCTCATGATATTTCTAAAACTTGCATACCAGAAATTGACATTATGATGGATAATGGATATACCAAAGAAGAAATGAAAATGGTAAATGAAACAAAAAAGATTCTTCATAATGAATATTTGAAGATTTCAAGCACTTGTATCCGTGTACCAGTTGAGGTTGGACATGGCGTAATGGTCCAAGCAGAATTTGAAAATCATTTAAATATTGATAAAGCTAAACAAGTTATAGCTTCTTTTGAAGGTGTCAAAGTGGTTGATGACCTAAAAAAACATATTTATCCAGTTTCCACTCTTACAATAGGAAACGATTTTGTTTATGTTGGGAGAATCAGAAAAGATCTTGCTTGTGAAAACAGTCTTCTTTTTTATACTGTAGCAAACAATATAAGAAAGGGAGCTGCTAGTAACGCTGTAGAAATTGTTAAAAAAATAATTGCTGAAAAGGAAATGGATTAAATGTACAAAGTATGTAAATTTGGTGGTTCCTCTTTATCAACTGCTGAAGAATGGAGAAAGATAAAACGCATTATAGAAAGTGACAGTGATAGACGAATTGTTATAGTTTCTGCAATAGGCAAAGCCAAAGAAAAAGATGATAAAGTAACTGACCTTCTCTATCTTATTTATCAACATCATAAATATCATGTCGATTATTTGCCGCTTTTTGAACAAGTTAAGAACAAGTATCTTCAGATAAAAAAGGAACTCGAAATTAATATTAATATCGATGAAGAATTCGAAAATATAAAAGAACGTCTTGAAAACAATAGAATATCTGAAGAAGAATTAGTTTCAAGAGGGGAGTATTTTTCTGCAAAAATGATGGCAAGTTATCTAGGATTCGATTTTGTAGATTCAATGGAACTGATCAATTTCGATTACAATGGAAAAATTGTTGAACAAGAAACAATAGAATGTATCGAAAGAGCAGTATCAGTTCATGATTATATGGTAGTCCCAGGATTCTATGGTTCTTACCCAAACTACAAAATTTGTCTTTTCTCTAGAGGAGGATCAGATATTACTGGTTCTTATATGGCAAAAGGTGCCCATGCAGACCTTTATGAGAATTTTACTGATGTTTGTGGTTTCTATATGGCTGATCCAAGAATCATTTCTAATCCTAGACATATATCCCAAATTTCCTATGATGAACTGAGAGAATTATCCTTTATGGGAGCAAGCGTTCTCCATGAAGAAACCATTCTTCCTCTTATAGATGAAGATATTCCAATTCTTGTACTAAACACTAATTGTCCAAATGAGCAAGGCACATGGGTAAAGAAGAAGATTGCTCATAGGAATCATTTAGTAACGGGGATTTCAGGGAAGAAAAATTT
>CAVEQA010000086.1:761-1299 GCA_963617725.1 Paludibacteraceae bacterium | reverse complement strand
CTTTTTTAAAGACAAAATCCTCTGATAAATTATCTTTAATGATGCAAGTTCTTCAAGTTTTTTCAACTTACCATATCAAAATAGAGAACATGCCTACATCACTAGATAGTTTTTGCGTTATCGTAGAAAAGAATGCAGTTGAAGAAAAATATTATGATTTAATTGCAGATTTAAAAAGAATTTCCGGAATCGAAAAAATTAATGAAGATGAAGACTTAGCTTTACTTGCAGTTGTTGGTGGAAATATGGCACATAAGCCAGGCTCTTCTGGCTCAATTATAAAAGCTCTTGGAGAACATGGTATCAATATTAAATTGATTGATCAAGGATTAGAAGAATATGAAATTATCCTTGGGATTTCTAATCAAGGATTTGATATGGCAATCAAGGCTCTATATAATAGATTTGCACATGAAAAAGTAAATATTTAAGCAAATTCTCTCATTCTAAAAATATCAAAATGAATGTTATGAACCATAAGAGATAAAAATCAAAATTCATAAATCAAAGTAAAAAATTTCACAATAATGTTAAATTT
>CAVEQA010000086.1:0-751 GCA_963617725.1 Paludibacteraceae bacterium | reverse complement strand
GACATAACAAGCATAAAAGCAAAAAGATTGTTGACAAATCAACAAATTAATTTATAATTTTAACTGCAAAATTTGTTTAAAGGAGACGGCTTATGGTTAAAATTATTACTGATTCAGGTTCCGATATTACACAAGAAGAAGCAAAGAAATTAAATATTCATGTTATTCCAATCATAACTGTTTTTTCAGAAGTTGAATATTATGATGGGGTTAATATATCTCATGAAGATTTCTACAAACGTCTTATTGATAAAAAAGAATATCCTAAAACTACACAAGTAAATCCAGCTTCATATATGAAAGTTTTTGAAAAAGAAATATCTGATGGAAATGAAATACTTTGCATAACATTAGGATCAAAACTTTCAGGTTGTTATCAATCAGCTCTTATAGCATGCTCCAACTTTGAAAAGGGAAAAATACATATCTTAGATAGTAACAATGTTTCTGTTGGACAAAGGAATCTTGTATTTCTTGCATTAGATTGTTTAAATAAAGGAATGAGTGTTAAACAAACATTTGATATTTTAGAGGAAAAGAAACAATATATAGTTACAATTGCATCTTTAGATACACTTGAATATTTAGAAAGAGGTGGGAGAATATCAAAAACTACAGCTATAATAGGCAATATGTTATCAATAAAACCGGTTATTGAATTAAAAAACGGAACAATAAAGCTTTTAGGAAAAGCTCGTGGTAATAAAAATGCTCACAATCTTTTAAATAAAACTTTAGATAAATATGGAGG
>CAVEQA010000085.1:0-6037 GCA_963617725.1 Paludibacteraceae bacterium | reverse complement strand
ATATTCCATTTTCGGAAAAATAATGTAATTATCAAAATAATTTTTTGAAATTATTCCCGGAATAACCAAAAATTACAAGATTATGTTTTTGTTAAATGTAAAGAATAAAATATATGTACATTCTTGTATATTTGAATTAAAAATGTTGCGTAATTACTAGCTTTTGAGCATATCATTTGTTTTTCGTTATTTTTATCTCTAAAATAATAAGTAACAAAGGAGAATTAAAATGAAAACATTAAAATTAAAAGAAAATCTTTATTATGTAGGCGTTCAAGATAAGGATTTAAAAGTGTTCGATGCCATTATGCCAACAAGTCATGGTACAACATATAATTCATATTTATTGAAGACTGATGAAGGTGGTGTTATTTTTGAGGGTTCAAAAGCTGGCTTTGAAAAAGAATATTTAGAACATATTTCTTCAATTATTGATTTAAAAAATATCAAATATATAGTTGTTGCTCATACAGAACCTGATCATTCTGGTGCAGTAGAAGCTTTGTTAAAAGAAAATTCAGAAATTACAGTGATTGCTTCTCCAGCTGGTGGAAATAATTTAAAAAACATTTTAAAATTCCCATTTAAATTGCTCACAATGACACCTGGTAAAAAGCTAAGTGTTGGACAATATTCTTTATCATTTTTATCAGGGTTATTTTGCCATTGGCCAGATGTTCTTTTTACCTATATTGAAGAAGCAAAAGCATTAGTTTCTTGCGATGCTTTTGGTGCACATTTTGCAAGTGATGAAATTCTTTTATCAAAAGAAAAGAACATTGCTTTATATCATGAAATGTTTGATTATTATTTCAAATGTATTATGTCTCCATTTGCTTCTTATGCAATTAAAGCAAGTGAATTAGCTTCTAAATTAGATTTAGATTTGATTCTTACAGGTCATGGGCCTGTTATTGATAAAGATGTTTATTCAGTTATTGAAAGATTTAAACAAGAAGGGAAAAAATATCTTGTTGTTAATGATGAAAATAAAGTCACTATTGTTTATGCTTCTTGTTATGGATATACAAAAGAAATGGCTTTATATTTAGCAAATAAATATAAAGAAGAAGGAAAAGAAGTATTGTTGCATGAAATTGATGCATTGAATTATGCTGAAGAAAAACCGAAGATTTTAGAAGATATCAGAATTTCCGGAAAAGTTCTCTTTGGTTCTCCGACTATCATCAATGATGCTGTTTCCCTATTTTATGATATTTTGATTTCTTCTCCAGTAACTATGTTTGCTAATAAACAGGCTTCTGTTTTTGGTGATTATGGATGGTCAGGTGAAGCTGTTTCTAATTTGTCTACATTTTTATCTTTGAAGAAATTTAAAGTTATTGAAGGCTTTAAATATTCATTTAAAATTGATGAAAATGGATATAAAGCGTTGGATGAATATTTTGAAAGAATAAAGTAAGATTTTAACTCAAGTAATCATTTTTCGACTTAATGTATTAATGGTATGTAGTCTCGTTATACGATTAACTGACAATTTTTAATTGATAGCACGATGCCTTATTTTAAGGAAGTATCGTGCTTTTTCATTGTAACGATTTCGCTATTATAAGCAACCAATCTCAATTAAAGTAGCAAAGATTTTAAGAAAAAACGAAGTAAAGAAATTAGTTTATAGACAAATAGTAGCTATTTATCTTTAAACATACTCACATTTCTGGATTTTCAAGCAAATCCTCAATTTTACAACCAAGACTTCGAGATAATTTATATAATGTTTGACCTTGAGCCTTATCAATATTATTCACTCTTTGTTCGTATAATTGAATCGATCTTAAATTAACACCAGAAAGTTTTGCGAGTTCTGATTGTGATATTTGTCTAGCTTTTCTGATCTTATGTAATTTTGTATCACATATGAATTCATTATACCTTTTTTCCATTTCCTCAATGAATCGAGAAATATCTATTTCATGATATTTTGGATACATAGATATGATTTCACTGAGTGGTATATGACTAAATATATCTTTAAATCTTTTTGCTGAATACCATTGGTATTGTGCTAATGCCCAACCAGCCCAGTATTCAGGCGTTCTATTTTTTGAAAAAGTAGGAGTAGGAAATGATTTATTTTTATAAACATCATTTAGAATATCTATTACAAGTTCTTCACCAGACATGCCAGAGATAACTGATGGATTACCGCATTCAAATTGTGTTGATGTATTTGAACAGACAAATAATTTAGCGAATAAATCTGGATCTAATTTACAAACATTGATTGCATAATCAAATGCGTTTGATAGATTTCTTATTGCATCATTTAAATATAATTCGTTGTATGCGTGGATCATCATTTTTTATCTCCTCTCTTAAAATATCCATCACGAAAATATCATTGCGATATGATTTATTCTTTTTGATTTCATTATGATAAGTTTCTCTTGCTTCTGTATCTCTTGATAAAAACTTAGGATAATAGAGTCCTTTATCTGCGGGAATCATGTCAACAAATTCTATTTGTTCAAAAGCATGTTTAGATATAAGGGCTATTTGTGTTCCAAGACATCCTAGTTTCAATGCTTTTTCAAGACATCTAAGGGGTAAATTATTGCTGACAAATGATTGAGCATAAGAAAAATAAGAATCATCAGCTCTGTATCCAATGACAACATCATAATCATTTAAATTAAGTGAAAAGTGGCTGATGATATAATTTTTAGCATCAAGTGCAATTTTATCTTGTAATGAAAAAATACGATTTTCAAGCAAAATAGCAATCCAATTTAATGAACTATATGTTCCATCAAGAAGATTCAATATTTTTAAACCATCGATATTAAAATTGTATTCATTCACAAAACCATCTTTATTATCTTTGCATGCCCATTCTTTTGCTAAATCAATATTTTCAGTGCAATAAAAGCCTTGACCATAATCATTATGAAATTTTCTAAGCGAATAATCAGGTTTATTGATAATATAGTCGGAACCATGAAATAATTTTATAGTTGACATAATCTCTATACCCCTTTTTAATATATTTATTAAATCATTGCAATGATATAATATTAAAAAAATCATAATATTCCAAAGTAAAAAATAGCCTAACCAAAGGCTATTTTAAGAAGATTATTGCAATTTCCCATTTTAGTGAATTTATCTTTTAAAAATAAATCACTAAAACTGCTAATTCGAGTGACATAGATAAAAGTAGAATATGGCTTTAAACGTCTAACCCCATTACATTATAAAAAATGATAATTATTTATCGGATATCAAATAATATGAAAACAAAAAGAATATGATTGCAAATGGTATAAGTCATCTTATTCACATATGTTCACTTCACTGATGAAAAAGAGTGGAAGTTATGTACACTGAATTTGAAAGAAAAAGAAAAACTAAAAGGATTTAATTTTATAATGTGATCTAAATTTCAGTTTATTTATTTTCCTGAGACAGTCAATGATTCTATCACCATTGATGGACTGAATTTTCTATCTTTGATGCTGACATCATTTCCTAGATAGAGAACATGATTGAAGACATCTAAAAGATTTCCAGCGACAATCATCATTGAAAATGCTTTATCTTTCTTGCCATCTTTGATCAAATATCCTTCGCATGGAAGTGAGAAATTCAAAGTTTGACTATCGATTCCAGAATTCATACCAGAGATTGATGTTATATATAATCCATCACCTATTTTCTTATATAGAGATTCAAGATCGTCAATTCCAGGTTCGACATAGATATTTATTGCTGACCCATTTCCGTTTCCACTTGCACAACCATTGCTCTCTCTATGTTCTTTGTTTGCTGTTTCAACTGAATAGAAATAATCTTTGAGAATTCCATTTTCAATGAAAGTGAATTCTTGAGTTGGATAACCATCAGAATCGTAACTAGAAGCTGAAAATGATGTTAGATGAGGAGTATTTTTGATAGTCAAACAACTAGATGCGATTTGTTTTCCTTTCTTTCCTTTGAAGACTGAAAGATTTTTCTGAACGCTTTTAGCATTCAATTGACTTATGAAATATGCAAGAAGACTTCTTGCACACTCTCTATGAAGCAAGACTTTATATTTATCAGTATTTAAGGGTTTTGATTTGAAAAAATCGATGGCTGATGATAATAATTCAGGAAGTTTTTTATGAATGTTTTCTTTCAATTCATCTAAAGATAAGAATGAAGAACAAGAAATACCACCGCTTCTTGGTTCACCATCTTTATCGATGGCTACTATTGATATTGAGCAGATATAATAACTAGTTTCATTCTTACATTTGACACCATACGAATTGAATTTTTGAGAAAGAGAATCTTGCATTGTGATATCGACTGTAACATTTGTAAGTCTTTCATCTAATGATTTGACTTCATTATAGATATCAAAACCAAATTCTCTTAAATCTTTTAAAGTTGATTTTTTGAAATCTTTCGATTTTGTATCAACTTTTTTGTATTTTAGCCCGCCTTTGAAATAAGTGTCAGCTTTGGCTTTCTTTCCGTATTGAGAATTTTGAAAAACTTTTTCTGCTAATAAGCTAGGTGTATCTTTATCGATTGAATCAGTTGAAAATGTTCCTTGTTTTCCGTTATAAATGCCACGAGCTGAGATATCTTGCGTTGTTCCTATCTCTTGAACTTCTACTTCTCCGTTATGAATTTCAACACTTGTTTCAGTAGTAGTTGCATAACCTATTTGATATGGCTCGATATTTCTCTTTTTTGCTTCTAAAAAATATTTATTAATAGCTAATGCCATCATTCATTACCTCCAGAACCACCGACAAGCATTTTAGATATCAATAGTGTCGGTTGACCGACCTCAACATAACAAGAACCAGATGAGGCGCCACAGACACCTGCTGCTCTTTCTAAGTCATCAGCAATCATTGTTATTCGATTTAAAATTTCATATCCGTATCCAGTTAGAGAAACTGGTTTGATCATATGATCTATCTTTCCGTCTTTAATCACATAAGCGATGTCAGAAGTGAAGATGAATTGATCAGTTGATGGATCCACTTGACCGCCGGTGAATCCTTTGCAATAAATACCATCTTTAACTGAGGAGAATATCTCTTCAACTTTTGAAGTTCCGTTTCCGATATAAGTATTCGTCATTCTTGTTGTTGGAATATATCGATAGCTTTCTCTTCTACAAGAACCAGTTGCTTTTAAATTTGGATCAATTCTACGAGAAGTATATTTATCAAGCATATAAGAAGTTAAGACACCATCTTTGATGAGTTGATTCTTGGTAGGTTCATTTCCTTCATCATCGAAGTTTTCACTTCCCCATCCATTTTCAATAGTTCCATCATCATAAGCATTTACAATATCAGAAGCTATTTTCTTTCCCAATTTATCAGAGAATGGACTTTCTTTTCTTGAGATTGCACTACCTTCAAGTGGATGACCACAGGCTTCATGGAATAACACTCCTCCAAAGCTATTTCCTATGATGACTGGCATTTCACCGCTTGGTCCTTCAGGAGCATTGAGTAATGCTAGTGCATCATTTGCGATAGCAATGCATTCTTTTTCGTAATCAATTTCTTCAAGAAGTTCTAGACCTTTAGAAAAACCAGGACCATAGAACCCTTGTTGGAATTGCTTTCCATCACTTGCAATAGCAAGAGCTGAAATTCTAGTCCTAACACGATTGTCTTGAATCATTATTCCATCAGAATTATAGACTTCTACATGTTCATCTTCTTCAAAAAGGCTTGTTATCACATCTTGAATTTCTTTGGATACTGAAAAAGCAGCAGTTTCGCCTTTTTTAAGATAATCAAGCTTTTGCTTAGTTGTCCATTCAGAATGTTGAATTTTGATTGGATTGATATTTTTAGAATTTTTCTTTTCTTCTAAAGAAGCAACTGTTAAAACTCTATCACCATCAAAACCATAAGATAAATTAGTAGCTAAAGATAAAAGTGATTTTTGACTTAAATCAGATGTGAATCCATAAACTTGTTTTTTGCCTTTTAAAAGTCTAATTCCGATACCACATGTTTTACTAGAACTAACGCCCTGAACTTTCTTATATCTTCTACTA
>CAVEQA010000084.1:0-6096 GCA_963617725.1 Paludibacteraceae bacterium | reverse complement strand
GCAGTGCTAGATGCTAAAACAACATCTGGGTTGAGTGAGATGATAGTTTCGATATTAATATTGCTTGAATATCCAATATCAGTCTTATTTAATAAACTTGGATAAGCTTGTGTATAAGCGCTATATGCGTCTTCTCTTCTTCCTTTAAAATAGGAATATGACCATCCAACAATCTTATCGACAGCATTTTCTCCACCGATAGCGAAATATTCTTCTAAATTAAAAGTGATACAAACTTTAGAAATATCTTTTTTTATTTCTACAGTTCTATTTTTAATGTCAGTTATTGTCTTTGTATCTTCAATTTTAGTTGTAGAATTAGACGAACAAGAAACCAATGTAAGCAATGATAATATAGTTGTAAATATTTTTTTAGAGTGCATAATTATTTTTTCCTTCAAAGGATTATATCATAGTGTACGATTTTTTAAAGAAAAATTCGAACACCTTTTAATTATTTGTTTAAACTAACTGAATAAAACAAGAACAAAAATATGATTGATACTAACTAATAAATTATATTTTTTATTATAAAATATATCATAAGAAAGGTGTGATTTATGACTTATATAACATGTTTTCAAGCTTCAAAAAAATCTAACATATCCATTCGTCGCATTCAGCAAATGTGTAAAAGTGGAGAAATTATAGGAGCAAAAAAAATAAATAACAAATGGATGATTCCTGAAAGTTTTATTTTTGAAGCAAAGAAGAAAGCATTGCCAATTGGTCTTTCTGATTATAAAAAAGCATCATCTGATTATTACTATGTTGATAAAACACTTTTGATCAAAGTTTTTTTAGATACAAAGCCGCAAGTTTCATTGTTCACTAGACCAAGAAGATTTGGAAAAACATTGATGATGGATATGTTAAAAGTCTTCTTTGAAAAAACAGATACTGATACTTTATCTTATTTTTTAGATAAAAAGATTAATAAATGCGGAAATGAATACATGAAATATCAAGGAAAATTTCCAGTTATATTTTTAACTTTTAAAGATCTTAAAAGTAAAACATGGTCTGAAACTAAAGAAAAGATCAAAAAAATGATCTCATTGGAATTTTTAAGACATTCCGAATTAAAAAGCAGCAATAAATTGAACGAATTTGAAAAAGAAACATACATTAACATTTCAAAAGGATTAGCAGATGATGTTGACTTTGAAATGTCATTACAATTGCTTTCATTATTTTTGTACAAACATTATGATATCGGAGTTGTGATTATCATTGATGAATATGATACCCCAATTCAACAAGGATATATCAATGGCTTCTACAACGAAACAATTGATTTTATGCGTTCATTCTTCTCAGCTGGTTTAAAAGATAATCCAAATTTAGAATTTGGATTCTTAACTGGAATTTTAAGAGTTGCTAAAGAAAGTATTTTCAGTGGTTTAAACAATTTAAAAATCAATTCAATTCTTGATGATAGATATAGTCAATATTTCGGTTTTACAAAAGAAGAAGTTAAAGAATTGCTTTTTTATTATGGATATAAAGATAAATTCGATGAAATATCATCCTGGTATGATGGATATTTATTCGGAAATACTGAAATATATAATCCCTGGTCGGTTATTAATTATGTCGATAACGATTGTAATCCTCAAGCATTTTGGCTATCAACTTCAAGCAATGATATCATCAATGAGATTTTAAATAATGCTGATAAAAAATTAAAAGAAGATTTATATACATTGTTAGTTGGTAACAAAATAACAACATATATTGATACAAACGTCATTTACCCAGAAATAAATCATAATTTATCAGTAATTTACAGTTTCTTATTGGTATCAGGATATTTAAAAATCGATAAAAAATACGCTCAGGTAGATGGTAATTTTATGTGTGATATAAAAATTCCAAACAAAGAAATCTCCTTAGTTTATAAAAATGATATCATAAAAAATTAGGAAACGAAAATACTGCAATCGATTTTCAAACAGCAATATTTCAAAAAAATATCAATAAACTACAAAAAACATTAGAAAAATTGATGATAGAAACTATTTCTTCATTCGATGCCGCTAATGAAGCATTTTACCACGGAATGTTATTGGGGATTCTTTCAATCGTCAGCTCTAAATATAGAATACTATCCAATCGAAAATCTGGTTTAGGACGTTTTGATATCGAGTTGATACCTCTATCTAAAGATATCCCTGCATTCATTTTTGAAATAAAGAATACAAAAGATGTAAAAGAGATAGATGCTTTATCTGCAAAAGCTTTAAATCAAATCGAAGAACAGAAATATGATATCGATTTAAAAGCAAACGGAATTGAAAACATCATCAAAATAGGAATTGCCTTTTGTGGAAAAGAAATCAGTTTAAAATCAAATAACAATCTCTAAATCTAAAAAATAATTGCAAACAAAAACTGTTAGACGATAAGGATCACTTACCATCTAACAGTATTTTTTACATTGCTTTTTTTAGTTCTCTAACAAGAACGACGACTTCTTCTTTTGTCATACCTGACAAAGCGATACGAATAGTATTTTCAGAAATCGGAACAATATAGATATGTTCAGCTTTCAACTTTTCAAAAATACCAAAGGCATTTTCAACTATGATAGTGACAAAGAAACCGGATTTATATGGATAATATTTGATTCCAGCTTTATCAAGTTCGGCGATCAAAGCGGTTCCTCTTTCATCGAGAACATCTTTATTATGATTTATCTCATCTAACAATTGTTGCTTTTTGATAGGATCTGTCATAATTTTAGAAATGGCATAACCAGGAGCAGAGACAGAACAAGAATAGACACCTCTTGCTTGAGCTCCAAAAGCATTTTTGATTTCAACTTTTTCATCATCATCTAAAGCTAAAGCGATGAAAGCACCCATTCTAAGTCCGTATAAACCGAAAACTTTTGAACAAGAGAAGACAATAACGGAAATGAAATCAGGCTTCTTTTCTGCGATTTTATCGATCAACTTACATTTGCTATCAGGAACAGCATAATAAGAAAGGTAAGCGATATCGAATAAGACAGTCAATTTACCATCCTTTCCGAGTATATTCAACATCTTGAACAATTCATCATATTCTTCTTCACTCAAACAATATCCCGTTGGATTTTGGCAAGGATCGTTGATGACAACTAAACATCTACCAAATTCTTTCATTGTGATTTGAATGTGTTCTTTTAAAGATTCAAGATTAAATTTACCATCACTTGTGAACATAGAATAGGTCTCATAACCAAGACCGGCTTTTTTAGCAATCAAAGTATAATTAGTCCACATAATATCTGGAAGGAGTACATTCTGGCCTTCTTCTAAGAAAAGATTGAAAGCCATAGAAATACCACCAGTGCCGCCCAATGTAGAACCAGTGAAGACAGAATACATATTCTTAATCTCATCGTACTTATCGTCAAAGACCCACTTTTCAACTGCATTATTGTAGTCCATATCACCATAAACAGATGAATAACCCAATTTATCAGTGACATGTTCACTCAAAGCTTTATCGATAGATAAAACTTTGCCAACTTCTTTACTATCATCAAGGAAGACACCAATACTGCCATTGATAACATCATTTCCAGCTGCTTTATCAGCTTTGGCCATGTTAGAGATGGCGATGATATCATTTTTATCGACTGGTTTCAAAGAACGACTTGCGATGTAATGTTCCATATATTTACCCCCGGACCGAAAATAAATTATAACATTAAAAAATAATGTAGAAATATTATTTTCTACATTTTTTTAAGAAAAGGCTTCCAAAGTATGAATTTTTTATATAGCAGAAGAAACAAGAACTTCTTTTTCTAATTTTTTCATCTCTTTGATAGTCTTATGTTCAAGCATTGCACATTTTTTATCAGCTTTTTGAAGTATCCAAGCTTCTTTTGAAAGCGGAATTGTCCAAAAAGTCAAAGGAAACATATGCGAACGTATCATATTGCAAACCTTTGGATTCAATTTATAAGTTCTTCTAGCTTTCATCAATGCGATAAATGGATGTCTGAATCCATGTAAGCGATGCCCTTCATGAGCGTGATGCCAATCATATAAATAATAATCGTGAAGCAAAGCACCGATGATAAGAGATTCATAATCGACATCCAAATTCTTATTTTTAGCGTAAGAATATGAATAAATAGCCACTCTTAAACAGTGGTCATAAACAGAATAACATCCATGAGCAACAAATGTTTTCATAGACATATATTCATCATTGGCTATGACTTTATGAGCAACGGATAAGAAATATTCATCAATAATTATTTTCATCTTTGACATTTTAAATTAAATTGATTAATAATTTCAATCAAAATTTGATGATTTAATAAAAAAGAGCAACCCTCAAAATGAAAGTTGCTCATTATAAATTTATTTAGTTTCTTCTTTGCTATCTTTCTTCTCTAAGACCTTAGCACCAAAATAACCAGCAAGAACTGACTTGATATCAATACCTAAGGTCTTTTCAATGCCTTCGATGATTTGAGTACCATTCTTATTGATCTCTTCAGTCAATTTAGCAGTGTTACCTTCACCATACATCGTGATATTATCAATCTTAGATAAGGCAGCAGCAGTCGGTTCAGCATAAGCTTTAACAGTGCTAGGAATAACTCCACTATCAAGAATGAGTTGTAAGGTAGCAGCATCATTATAGGCTTTCATAGCATCAGCTTTAGCCTTGATAGCAAGAGCTTCAGCTTCACCTTTAGCCTTGATACCTTCAGCTTCAGCTAAAGCAGCTTCTTTTAAAGCGTTAGCTTGAGCAACTTGTGCTGCAGCATCAGCTTCAGCTTTAGCTTTGACAGATTCAGCTTCTTTAATAGTTTCATAAAGTTCGGCTTCAGCCTTCTTTTGACGAGTGAAAAGTTCAGCGCTAGCCTTTTGTTCAGCAGCATATTTTTCAGCATCTGCTTTTTTATTGATTTCAGCATCTAATTGTTGTTGAGTGACAGCAGCATTCTTCTCATTCAAAGTGATCTCTTTAGATTTCTTAGCAATTTCAGCATCAACAGCAGAATTGTTGATATCTAATTGTCTCTTTTGTTGTTGGATTGAGTAAGCTGCATCAGCATCTGCTTTGGCAGTATCCTCTTTTGTCTTCAGCTCAGCTTTTTTCAAAGCGAGAGCGTTGTTTTGAGTGGCGATTTCAAGTTCAGCTTTGACTGTTGCATCATTAGCTGCCTTACTAGCTTCAGCTCTTGCAATAGCAACATCTCTTTCAGCATTAGCTTTTGCAATAGCGGCATCTTTTGAAATTTGAGAGATATTATCGATACCGAGATTGACGATGACATCATTAGAATCAGAGAATGATTGAATGTTAAAATTGACAAGTTCGATACCCAACTTTTCCATATCAGGAACGACATTTTCTTTAACCTTATCAGCTACTCCTTGTCTTTCTTGAACAAGAGTCTTAATCTTCTCAGTACCGATGATTTCACGCATGTTACCCTGAAGTATTTGTTGTACTTGCATCTTAAGTTCTTGTTCGGACATATTGAGCAAGGTTTCAAAGGCTCTTTCCAATAATTTTGGATCAGAAGAAATCTTTAAATTAGCAACACCATCAACATTGATATTGATGAATTCATTAGTTGGAATCGGTTCATCAGTTTTGATATCTACTTGGAATGCTCTGAGAGATAATTTATCAGTTCTTTGAATGAACGGAATTCTAAAACCAGCTTTACCAATCAATATCTTTCTTTTTCCTGAACCAGAAATCATAATTGCAGTATCCGGAGCTGCTTTGATATAAGAAGAGAAAAATAGAATCAAAAGCAAGACGACAATACCGACAACAACACCGATAACAATACCCATAAAAAGCCCTCCAATGTCTTTATAGATAAAAATATTATTTCAAAAAATTTCGATGAATACAATGTTTTAAATAAAAAAAGAGAAGATTTTATGTTCCTCTCTTTATAAAATTTTTAAAAATCTTTTTTATTTATATTTTGATAAGTAGTAAAAGAAATCATATAACCATTATCTTCTTCATAAGGAGTAGAAGATATGAGTTTAAAATTTTTATTTTCATCAAGATTTTCAAAGAAAGCCTCAGCATTTCCGATAGCATCGACTTTTGTGAGAT
>CAVEQA010000083.1:409-6098 GCA_963617725.1 Paludibacteraceae bacterium | reverse complement strand
GTCTATATGTTATTGAATCATTTTTAGAGAAGAAAACAAAAGATATTTCTTTTCCTTTTCTATCTCCAATGTTCTTTATTTTATATGAGATATGAATCTTATCTTTTTCAACTTGAACATTCAAATCAGAATATTTAAATTTTGTGTAAGATAGACCAAAACCAAATGGGAATAATATTTTTTCTGGATGAGATAAATAATATCTATACCCAATAAAAATGCTCTCTTTATAATATTCTTCTCTATTCTTTCCGTATTCATTGATAAATGGCACGCATTCCATGTTTTTAGGCCATGTTTCAGCTAACTTGCCACAAGGATTATAAAGTCCAAAAAGAAGGCTATAACAGGCTTTTCCGGCCATTTCTCCAGCCAAATACATCTCAAGTATAGCACCGATTGATTCTAAATATGGAATTTGAATTGAACTACCATTTGAAAGAACTAAAATTATCTTCTTATTCAGTGGAATAAGCTCACTTAATAAATCTATTTGATATTGAGGTAATTTATTGCTTGTTCTATCAAATCCTTCCATTTCTGTGAATTCATCTAATCCTAAAAAAAGAATCAAAGTTTCAAACTCTTCAGCCTTTTTTATAGCTTTCTTTTTCAATTTAGAATTAGCTTTTAAATTATATGGATCAAATCCAGGTTCATATTCAAAATTGATTTCATGTTCTTTAAAAGCATCATAAGCTGAACATAGTCTTGCAGGGTTGATCAATGAAGAACCTGCACCTTGATATCTCATATCTTTAAAGAAAGAACCAATAACTAAATATTTTGATTTTTCATCAAGTGGTAAGGCTTTATTTTTATTTTTTAATAATACACAAGATTCAACTGCGATTTTATAGGAAATATCAGCATTTTTATCAAAATCAATTTTATCGATTTTTTGTAAGTTATTTCCTTTTTCTACCAATTTTTTAACTCTTTTAACAGATTCATCAACTGCAATTTTGAATTGTTCATCTTTATCGTAATTCTCAATGATTTGCTTACGGTGATAGTTAACCATTCCGGGCATTTCTAAATCATTTGTGGCATGAATAGAGGCTATACGATCATGCATTGCACCCCAGTCTGTCATTATGACACCATCAAAATTAAATCTGTTTCTCAAAATATCTTTTAATAAATAAGTATTTTGACAAGCAGGAACCCCATTGATAGCGTTATAAGAGGTCATCAAAGTATCTGGCATTTTTATATCCATTGCCAGTTTAAAATTCCTCAAATACAATTCTTCCATCGCTCTTTTATCTACAACGCTATCATTTACGAATCTCAAATCTTCGGTGTTATTGCAAATAAAATGTTTAAGACAAGCGCTGACTCCATTTTCTTGAACACCTTTGACATAATAACCACCAAGAGTTCCAGATAACAAAGGATCTTCAGAAAAATATTCAAAATTTCTTCCGCAAAGTGGGTTTCTCTTCAAATTGATTCCAGGTCCTAGGATAACTGAAACACCGTAATATAAACATTCTTCAGCGATGGTTTTTCCTTCTAAATATGCGAATTCTTTATCAAAAGAACAAGCGATACAAGAAGCAGTTGGGAAGCATGTTGCTTCATATGCATTTCCAACTTCAAATCCACCTTTTTCTTTCTTCTTAACTAATCTTACACCATGTGGGCCATCGGTAATTGTAATCGGTTTTAAACCGATAGAATCAACAGGATTTGTCCACCAATTATCTTTGCCCTCTAATAAGGCACTCTTTTCTAAAATGTTCATAAATGAGCATTAATTTATTATTCAAACAAATCATCAATGGAATAACCAATTTGATTTTCACTAGGCATGACATTGAAGTTTTTTAAAATTGTTTTACCAATACAAGCGAAAGTGGAAACTTCATCCAATTTTCTTCCCATACGGTAGTTTTTGGAATAACTGATGAGCGGTACTCTTTCACGAGTGTGGTCGCTTCCCCACCAGGTTGGATCATTTCCGTGATCTGCTGTAATCATCAATAAATCACCATCTTTTAACGAAGAGATGAGTTCTTTCAAATCAACATCAAATTCTTCAAGGGATTTACCATATCCGATTGGATCTCTTCTATGACCGTATAGCACATCAAAATCAGCTAAATTGATAAAACATAAACCATTGAAATCTCTATTTTTAGCGATATCAGTAGTAATTTCCATTCCATTATGATTAGATGTGATGTGATATGATTCATCCATTCCAGTACCAGCGAAAATATCATGAATTTTGCCGACAGCAATAACTTGATATCCGTTATCTTTTAAATCCATCATTGAAGTTCTACCAGCTGGTAAAAGAGAATAATCTCTTCTATCAGATGTTCTTGTGAAATGACCTTTCTTATTTCCGATGAATGGGCGAGCAATGATTCTTCCAACCTTCCATTCTTTCTTCATAGTGATTTCACGAGCGATTTCACAAGCTTTATAAAGTTCTTCTAAAGGAATGATTTCAACATTAGCTGCTATTTGTAAAACAGAATCACTGGATGTATAAATTATCATAGATTTTTCAGCAATTGATTGTTCGCCGAGTTCATCTAAAATAACAGTTCCAGAGGACGCATAATTACCTATGAACTTTCTATTTGTTCTTCTTGATAATTCATCAATCAATTCTTTAGGGAATCCTGTATCAGTGAATGTTACAAGCGGTTCTTTAGTTTCAATACCCATCATTTCCCAGTGACCTGTGAGAGTATCTTTTCCCATGCTGACTTCTCTCATTGTTTGAACATAAGAATATGGATGGTCTACCTTATTGGTTCCTAAGACTGGAGCAAGATCATTAAGACCTAACATATTCATTGTCGGAACTTTTAAACCATTCATCTTTTCAGAGATATGTAACCAGGTATTGCTTCCTACATCATTGTGATTTCCATTGTAGAATTTATCTGCGTCGGGTTCATAACCGATACCAACTGAGTCCATAACGATGACAAATATTCTTTTAAATTTCATATTAGCTTCCTTCTTTCTATAGATATTATATATAACTTTGATATTTTTTTAAAGAAACATCTTTATTTATCGTTTCATTTTTTTATCGTATTCTTCAAGTTTTGTCTTCATTGATAAATGAGTGTAAATTTGTGTTGTCTCAATGTTTGAATGTCCTAATAATTCTTGAACGCTTTTTAATCCAGCTCCATTATTCAACAAAAAAGTAGCGAAGGTATGTCTTAAAGTATGAGGAGATATATTTTTAGTGATTCCAGCTATTTTAGCGTACTCTTTAAGTCTTAAATAAAAATATTGTCTAGACACTGTTTTGCCATCAGGATGAAGAAATAATTCTTTTTTAGATGTTTTAATTTGTTTTCTGATTTTTTCTAAATATAAATTTATTATCTCGTGTGTTTCTTTTGTATAAGGAATGATTCTTTCTTTATTTCCTTTTCCCATAACTTTTAGATAATAATCTTTAAAATTGAAATTTTGAATTTTCAAATTTACAAGTTCGGATACTCTCAGCCCGGTTGAAAAATCTAAAACGATAAGTGATAGGTCCAAAAGGCCTTTAGGATTATCTTTATCGACATACTTGATTATTTTATCAACCTCATCTACTGTTAGGTATACAGGCAGTTTTTTATCGTTTTTAATAGGTGGTAATTCATCAAGAGATACATTTATCAAATTTTCACTTTTCAAGTACTTATAAAACAATCTGATGCACATAGCTTTTCTTATTAATGAATTCTTTTTATACCCTTTAAGAGATAACTCTTGAACAAAGGAAGATACATCATCAGCTGTCAAATCTTTTACATCCTCAACTTTAACAAAATCGAAGAATTCCTGTAAGTCGATTTTATAAGATGATATCGTCATCTTGCTATCACCTTTTTCTGTGGCTAAGTACATCAAAAAATTCTCACTAGCTTCATATAAAGTCATAATTTATTACCTTTAAAACAATTCAATACGATTATCATCTTCATCATCATTATCAGAATCTTTATAGACAACTTTTTCAAGTCCAACACCGATCAATCTTATCGGTTCTCCTTTATAAATTTCTTCTAAAATATTAGATGCCACCATAGATATCTCTTCAAAAGATGAAACATAATGATCAAGTTTTTTTCTTTTGCTTTTAGTTTCAAATGAATTATTTCTCAATTTTAAAACGACAGTATCTGATACCTTGTCGTATTTTATCAGTTGAGAATAAATATCTTTTGAACAAACATCTATCATGCTTTTTAAATCATCAAAATCTTGGATGTCTTCAGAGAAAGTTCTCTCGGCGGATATACTTTTGGGATCAAACGCTTCTATTGAAACATAATCACTTGAAATACCGTTAGCCGCATTTTTAAATGATTCAAAACTGCTGCCTAAAATATTTTTGACATCTTGACTATCACAAATAGCTAAATCTCCGATAGTTTTTATTCCAACTTCTAATAATTTTGGTAAAGTTTTTTTACCAATTCCAAACATATTAGCGATGTCGAGTGGCCAAAGCTTTTCTTTTATATCTTCTTTATTAATAATAGTGATTCCAAGAGGCTTTTTCATATCAGAAGCCATTTTTGCAAGAAATTTATTATATGAAAAACCGATAGAACATTTTAGTTTTGTATACTTATATATGTTCATCTGTAAATCGAATAATTGACTTTCAATATTTTCATCTTCAAGTACATCTGTAGCATCAATATAACATTCATCTATCGAAGCTTGTTCTAAGATAGGAAACCTTTTTCTTAGAAAGTTGATGAATTCTTTTGATAATCTTGAATAATAAGAATAACTGGATGATACCAAAATCAAAGCTGGGCATTTCTCTTTTGCAATCGCTACTGGCATTGCAGAATTGACACCGAATTTTCTTGCTTCATAACTAGCTGTAGAAATCACACTTCTTCGAAAATCGCTACCGATAGCAATCGGCTTTCCTTTTAAAGAAGGATTTTTTAATATCTCTGCTTGCGCAAAAAAAGCATTCAAATCGATATGAAGAATCTTCTTCATCCACGGGACTCCTTGATCAATTCTTTAGCTTGTAATTTAGCGGATTCAGTGACTTTTTCACCGGATAATAATTTAGCTATTTCCTCTTCAAATTCTTCGTCATTCAAGGTTTTAGCCTTAGTCTGAGTCATATCTTTGTTCACATGTTTTGTTATCTTGATAGATGAGAAAGAAGAAGAGACTACTTGAGCTAAATGAGAGATGACAAGAACTTGACATGAAGAAGACACTTTTTTGATTTTATTAGCAATCAAAGAAGCGATTCTTCCAGAAACACCTGAATCAATCTCATCAAATACTAGCAAATTATACGGATCTAAAGCATTTAAAACGACCTTTAAAGAAAGCATTAAACGACTAGCTTCTCCACCGCTTGCCGCCTTTTTTAAAGAAGTAAAATCTAATCCTTTGTTCAATCTTATTTCAAAAGTTACTTTATCAATACCGTCACTTGAAAGCTCACTTTCTTCAAATTTAACTTTGAATCCATCTTTTAAAAGGCCTAAATCTTCCATCTCTTTCGAGATTGATTTCTCTAATGAAGCGGATACTTTCTTTCTTTTTTCAGAGAGAATCTTAGCTTTTTTAATAGCTTCTTCTTTATTTTTATCTATTTCATTTTGAAGATCGATTTTTAAATTTTCAAAATCATCGACTTCTTTTATTTTCTCTTCATATTCCTTGAGTTTAGAAA
>CAVEQA010000083.1:0-399 GCA_963617725.1 Paludibacteraceae bacterium | reverse complement strand
AAGAATTTCGTCAGTAGTTTTTCCGTATTTTCTTTGAAGTCCTTTCAAAGAGAATAAACGTGAATTGATATATTCAATTCTATTAGGATCTAAATTCAAATTGTGATAACTTTCCTCTAAAAGATTGAAGCTTTCAACTGTATCATTGATGTTTTCAAATAATTTCTTAGCTTCCTCTTCTAGTGGTGTATTTTCAAATTTAGATAATTTATTTCTTATTTTAAATAAGATATCTTTGATATTTCCTTCCGGTAAAAGGATGTTCTCTTTGTAATCATTGAAGTTATTTTGAATGATTTCAAGTTGTCTTAAGGATTGATATTCAGCATTCAAATCTTCAATTTCATGCTCTTTTAAATCAGCCTTTTTTATCTCGGCGATTTGATAGTTCAAATATTC
>CAVEQA010000082.1:0-6234 GCA_963617725.1 Paludibacteraceae bacterium | reverse complement strand
CAGTAGAGAAGAATCCTGAAGACCAATCGATGGCTTAAATCAGATTAGAATTTTGGTCTTAAATTGACTTTATCTGGTGCGATATTGGAGATATTAAATTCGCTAAGAAAATCATCTCCGTAGGTCTCTGCAATTAGGTTGCAGGGACTTTTCCATTCTATTGATTTTCTAAAATATGAATTGATATCTCGTTTCATTTCATTGTAAACAGTAATTACGCATCTAAATTAAATTGTGATTAAAATTACGATTTTTATCGATTTTTAAATAAAAAATATTCAAAGAAGAAAATTTTAATGAAAATTAAAAATTGAGTTATTTGTATAAGAAGAACAATCGAAATTCATTGACAACTATTTCGAATTTCTTACTTTTAAATTTGCTTCAATAATTTTATTGTAAGGGGACACTTACAATATATACAGTATGGAAAAACTTTTGTAAAATATCATTTTCACACTTTTCTTTTGTTTTATAAAACATGTTCAAAGATTTTCCAAACAGTGTTTGAACAATCTTTTTGGCTTTGATCTTACAATAATATTACTATAAGTTTATGATATTTCCATGCATTAGAATAATGATGATTATGGAATATTTTAATTTATGAGAGATTATTGTTGAATAAATTTTAATAAGGTACAAATATATTGAAAGAATAAAAAATCACCCTAAAACTATTAATTGTTCGATAGAAGATTTGATTAAGTAGTATAGATAATCCAATTATTTAAAGTTGTTTTCTAAAAGAAAACGCAGATTATTTAAATCTGCGAAAACTTTTTTAATTGTTATTATTCTAATATTTGATGCAATTTATTTTGTTTATAAATCGCTTGATAAAGAAAGATCACCTTTCTTTATCCATCCAAGTTTTCTGAAAATAAAGTCTATTAAGAAAACAAGAATAATCGGCAATATGATACAAAAAGCAATGACTTCTAGAATTAGAATCCAGTTGTAGTCATTGGCTGCAAAGACATTCAATGGACCGACTAAACCAGAAGTTCCCATACCTCCTGCAACAGATAAAGAAGAAATAAATCCTTTTTCAGCATATGTTGCTGCATCTTTTATTGGCATAATCATAGCAAAAGGACCAAGAATTGCAGAAGCGATGATTGTTGGTAACCATATAAGTGGCTTTCTTACAATGTTTTTGAATTGGAGCATTGAAGTTCCAATACCGACTGCAATAACAGAACCCCATTTGTTATCGTAAGCAGTTTGAAGAGCAAAACCGACCATTTGAGTAGAACAACCAATAAGGGCAGCATAGGCTGCTAGTGGAACATTACCAATTGAGATAGCAACACAGATTGCAACTGATGATATAGGAGCTGTTAAAGCCATACCGACAAGTACAGAAATGATGATGCACATCAAGAAAGGTACTACTGAGAATGTCTTTTCAATCACCCATCCTAAACCTATCGTGATGTAATGAACATAGTTTGCAAGTAAGTAAGAATATAATAAGGAACAGATCAAACCGACTAATGGTAAAAGAATGATGTCAACCGGTGTCTTCTTTCTCATGATATATTTGATTGCTAATAGACAAAGAACAGCACTGATATAACAAGAAAGAGGATCACCGATAGAAGTGACTTTGTTATCTGTAAAACTATATGCATAGTTACCGATTAAACCTGCAGCCATCGAAGTCACGACGATGACACCATTTTTCTTCAATGAAAGAGCAACTCCAAGACCGATTCCTGCACCCATCAGTCCTTTGATGACACTTGTAAAACTTGATAAGGAAGAAAGCCCTGGAATTTGAGCAAATAAATCTAGAATAGTACCGATGATCAAGGTACCAAATAAACCGATTGCCATTCCATTAGTGGTTGTCATCAAATTTTCTTTTAAAGATTTAAAGAAAGTCTTGAATTTGTTATTTGAAATTTCATTTTCAATATTATTTTCCATATTTTTCCCTTCAACATAGATTGAATAACTTAGATAGTCATAAAAAGTTCGAAAGTTAGGCATCAAACCTTTTTCAAAACTGGTTTTTGATAATCAATAAGAGTTTTTATACTTTAGATTAATCCTTTGTAAATAATCAGTCTTATCTTTATCTGTGATTTTTCTGATGACTTTACAGGGATTTCCAACTGCAATAACATTGGATGGAATATCTTTTGTAACGATACTACCGGTTCCAATGATTGTGTTATCACCAATAGTGACACCTGGAACTACTTTTACATCTCCACCAAACCACACGTTTTTACCAATGTGGATAGGTTTGCCATGGCATCCTCCATTTATCCTTTCAGTAGCGTCAATAGAATGATTGGCTGCATATAATCCAACATTTGGACCAAGTAATGTGTGAGAACCGATTGTCACCTCTGCACAATCTAAAATTACACAACCAAAGTTGATATAAACATCATCTTCAATGGTTATATTTTTACCAAATTCACATTTGAAATCTGGTTCTATCCAAACATTCTTTCCAACTTTCTTAAATAATTGGTTCATAAGCTGACAGCGCAATTCTTTTTCGTCATCTTCTGTCTTGTTGTAGGCTCTGAATAGCTTCTTTGCTATTACCCTACGATTGAATAAATCTTCATCAAAGTCGTTGTAGACAAGACCTTGCTGCATTCTTTCCCATTCGGTCATGATATTCACCTCTTTTATATTTTATCGTAAACTCTCATCATAATTATACGCTTTTAGATAATTCTTCAATCAGGAACTTATCGATATGTTTCTCATCTAGGTCTAAATTTTTAAAGATATCTTTCATTTTAGCAGTCAATGCATACTTACAATTACAATCATCTTTTGTTTTTAAGTTATCAATTTTTATGCATATCTTAATACTGTTGATGTTGTATCATTTGATTTGTATTTTTCGATTTCAAAATATTTCTCTTAAAAGTAACTAGATGATAATTTCATGATCAAGTGCTCTCTTTGTGGTGGGTGGTATCAATCAAAATCTCAGTCACTAAATTATTTTACTCACACTTTCACCTTATACCAATGTGAGAATAAACAATCCAAAACGAAATTATGTAAGAAAAGCTGCGACATCACTGAAGCACAATTGGAGGAAGTCTGCCATGATGCAATTCTCAAACTATATGATGATTTTCCTGAAGTCATCAATGATTTATGCGACATCACTGAGAAAGTGATAGAAGGCAAGCGAAAACAGAATAGCATCAAAAAAGAAACAAAAAATAATCTATCATTCGAGATAACTGATTACGAAAGAAATAGTTATCCGGTGATGATAGATTATATGGATATAACTTCTACTGTTTTGACGATTCATTTTCTTAATGGTAAGACAAACATCGTTAATTACGTCAAATGGAAGCCAAGGGAGCATTTTGAGAGGAAAGATAAAAAATAGTTGAAATTAATTTGCAGTAGTACAATCCTCTTTACTTGTAGAAGTTTTAGTTCCAGTACCAGCAGGAGTCAGAATGGTTGTGGATGAAGAGTCATAATAATAAATACCAATACTAGTATCGACTAATCTTCTAAAGGCGACAATTGCTTCTTTGGTCGTATTTCCAATTTTAAATGTGACATTTGATTTGGAATATGAATCATTAGATACATAAGAACTAGTTGATGAATCATATTTTTTTATCTTAGTTAATGAATTATCTACTTTAGTAACAAAATCAAAGTCACCTAAATTTGTTGTTGTAGAAGACCCACCATCGCTACCTGTTGTACCAATATCAAGATAAACAATATAAGGGTTATTATTATCACTAGCGTATTTTGTAATAAAAAATTCATATCCATTATCTATGTCCTCTTGTGTGACATCAACACCATAATAATATGGAGTATAGGCATAAGAACCACCATAAATAGTACATCCACACATATCATTAGTAAAATTTGTTTGTTGGATATATGTGGTATTAGAAAAACCAGTTGAATAATCTTTTGGAGTACTTCTTTTTAAGCGAAAAATAGCAATAGAAGCATTTGCATAAGCAGACGTCTTTGTATTAATCGCAACAAATTCAAATCGACCTGGTTTAGTTGGTGCGACCCAAATACCACGAGCTGGAATAAATAAATCTCCTTTCCAACTACCAACCTTTGCATCTTTAACAACTAAATAGTTATCATTACTATTTGGAAAAGCAGTTCCAGCTGAACTAACTCCATCACCAAAATAAGTACCAGATAAAACCATCGCAGTATCTCCTTTACGATGTGTTGAAGTAGAAGAAACAGCAGTTTTTAAATAAGTCTTAATTTTATTAATATGTTCAGTATCAGAATCAACGCTAATTTGAGAGTTACGAGCTGTTTTCATATTATCAAAATTAACATTTGCCGAACTAAAATAATCCTCATAAACTTTTACTTCGCCACCAGAATAATATCCAATATTAATTCCAGTAGAAGCAACAGGTATAGTAGAAGCATACGATGCATTTATTTCTTTTTCTACTACTTTATAATATTCGTCATCACTTTGTTTTACATTGGTAGTAACGGATGTTTTTCCACTACCAGGCACTATAGAACCAGTAGTATCAAAATCAAAAGGTATTGCATACTGTTTAGCTATAACGAGACTATCTCCTTCTTCATCTTTTTTTATCATAGTTGGAGCGACAACTGTTATTTTCTCATATAAACCTCTTAAATCCGTACTGGTTCCATAATCAGTTCCTGAGCCACCTTCTTGATCGTATGAATATTTTTCTTTATTATAAGACCCGATTAAGGCAAATTCAGAAACATTATTAAAACTGGATATCTTTGAGGTATTTCCTGCGATATTGAATTTTACATAATGAACACCACAGTTATCGATTGTTGCATTAACATATCCAGCAAAACAGCCGACTAAAACATTGCTTGTTTTGGTGGAAATTGTAACATTATCTAAATATAAATTAGATAATGATGGAATGCTAGTATCATAAGTGGCAGAAGGAACGCTATCATATGATCCAATGACGCCAAAAGTTCCAATGATTGAGCAGTATTTTATTGTTGCGTCAGTAGATGTATGATAATCATTACCATTTTTATCAATTTCAGCTGGATGAGATTCTAATTTACTATATGTATCAGTGATTGTGTAATTGGAAATGGTACAGTTATTACCATCAAAAGAACCGATGAATGGATATTTTGTTGTTCCTATTGGAGGAATTGCTAAGCCATTACAATCAATATCATTGTTAACTTTAAAATAATATTGTTTTTTGATAGCAACATCATTATCTTCATTGAAAAATCCGAGATATTGAAGCCAAGCAAGATTATAGAAATGTCTTTGATTTGTAAGTATAAACGGACGGCTTTCAGTTCCATCGCCACCTGCAAAATAGGCTGCTCCAGATTCAGCAAAAATACCATCATCAACCTGGACTTTGGAATTAAACCATGAAAAAGTTGCTGAGTTAATAGAACAAACAGCAATCGAAAAAGTTAAGAAAATTCCTGCTCCTATTAGCTTCTTAAATATTTTCATGATATCGATATTTTCCAATCTTGCTTATATGTGATACTTGTCGTGCTTATTGAGTTAAGAACTTCGCTTCCTAAATTTAAACTATAAAAATGTTCAATATTGCTGGTTTCATAAGAAACATAAACAAAACCATAATATTCATCAACCGAAGTTATATTAGATAATTCTATGCTTGTTCCGGACAATGTTGTTTTATATGAAAATGGAGAAACCTCTAAAAATTCTTCATGGCCTATATTTGAAAAATCAGCGTTAAAGCCAGCATTTTTTGTTGCTGATGTTCCGTATGAAAATGTGACAATGGAGCTCATTGGATTATCTGAACTTTTAATACTTTGATATTGCAAGGAATTCTCTTTACTTGTGGTTGTAGAAGGAATGATATTTATATTAGATGTCTTTGCTTTTGCTACTTTAGCATCAAATGTTATGACATATAAAAATGAAAAGACACTTTGAGATAAAACCGCATCATATTTTCCTAAAGAAGTTTTATTACCGGTCATACTTACTGAACCAGTTTTAGAATCAATAGAATAAGTAAGTGTTGGTGTTTTCTTATATGTTCTAGTATTTCCAGATATTGAATCAAGTTCATGACCAGTTATGCTTTTGACTAGTCCATCATAAGAGACAACTTCAAAACCATCACCATTGCTATCGACTTTTCTTGATGCAGTAAACCAAGCGGATGTCGCAACGAAAACAGCTGCCAGTGAAAACACTGTCATACTCGTCGCAGCGATGAT
>CAVEQA010000081.1:0-6697 GCA_963617725.1 Paludibacteraceae bacterium | reverse complement strand
GTCAACAATATTCATCTAATATTGGTAAACAACCCTTTATAAGTTTAGAAGTTGATTATGAAATAAACAAATTTACTTGCAATAAACTTCTAATAAAGCGACATTAGAGGATGATTTTAAGACAAGTTTGATATTCTTACCAGCTGCAGTTGTTCTAACAGCAACCATTTGATTATCGTAGGTGTTTTTTAAGCAAGACCAGCCTTCATTAGCATTGGTTAGTTCAGTGATAGCATAATCAATTAACTTATCATCCCATGCTCCACCTTTAAAATCTTTTTCAGAAGAACCGTCATAGGAATTAGTAACCTTGTCTTTAGCTGCGTTGAGATAAATCCACGGAATGGTTTCACCAGTTCCTAAAAAAGATTCAAGTTTAGTTTTGACAGTGTCAGACCATTGAGCTTCATCTCCAGTAGGATAGATGAGACTTGGAGTGTAGTAGACATGGATTTCAGCTTTATTTGATGAAGTTCCATAATTTTCAACGGTGAATTTTAATGTGCAACCATCTTCGAAAGTTCTTGTTTCTATTAATTTAGTTCCATAATATGTGGTCTCGGTTGATTTGACCCACTTGTTAGCATCATTTGTAATAGTGGCATTTTCGTTTTCACAAGCAGTTTCAGCAAGAGAGAGGATTTGATCATTCCATGTTCCGGATGTACCATAAATTGTTGCTGTGTAATCGGTGCTAGAACTCAAAGTTGGATCGCAACCAGCGTAGAACCACGGCATTGCATGACCATCAAACTTATTAGTAAATACATCGCTGATACTAGTGTTCCAAGAACCAGTTGCTGGAACAACTAATTTTGCTTGATAGTTGATAGTTACTCTAGCATAGTTGTAATAGGTAGAATAATTTGCAACAGTGAATTTGATTGTACAACCATCTTCGAATAATCTAGTACAAGTGAGTTTAGAAGAAGCTAAAGTACAAACCCATTTATTAGCATCATCGCTGATAGTGGCATTTTCATTCTCACAGGCAGTTTGAGCTAATGTTAAGATTTGATCATCCCAAGTGTTATCTGGTGCATCTATATTAGCATAGGTGTCGCCAGTATAATAATACTTAAGAGATGGATTTCCACCCATATAGAACCATGGGATTGAATGGCCATCAAAATCAGTGAAGACTTGTTTTATTTCAGTAGACCAGTCACCAGTTGTAGGGACAACAAAAGCAGGAGTATAAGTGATTTTTATTTCAGCTTTATTTGAATAGCTTGAGTAATTTCTAACTGCAACACTCATCTTGCAATTATCTTCAAATGTTCTTTCAAAATTGTATTCTTGACCGTAAGAATAAGTTGTATTAACTGTAAGTTTCCATTTATTAGCATCATCAGTAATACTAGTGTTTTCGGCCTCAAATGCAGCTTGAGCTAAAGTTAAGATTTTATCGTTCCAAGTGCTATCTTGACCACAAAGTGTGGCAGTAGAAGAACCACTTGTATGAGTATAAATAGAGGTTGTACCACCGGTATAAAACCAAGGAATTGCATGACCACCAAAATCAGCAGTGAACATATCTTTGATTGATTGTTCCCAATCACCTTGAGTGGATGGAACGACGAATTTTGGTGTGTAATAGACATGAATTTCGGCTTTATTTTGACTAGTTGAATAATTTTCAATTGTAAATTTTAAAGAACATTCATCAGCAAATTCTCTAACATAAGTGACTTTTTTGATACCTGAAGTTAAAGTTTCAGATGATGAAGTCCATTTATTAGCATCATCTGTGATAGTTGCATTTTCGTTATCAATTGCTGTTTGGCAAAGGGTGTAGATTTGGTCATCCCAGCTTCCAGTGACACCGTAAATTGTTGCGTTTGAACTACCACTAGCGTGGCTATATAGAGATGGGGTGCCACCAGTATAGAACCAAGGTATTGAATGACCATCGAAATCAGTGTTGAAGACATCGGAAATTTCTGTTGGCCAAGAGCCTGTGGCAGGTGCGACGAATGGTTCTTTATAATTGATGACCATCTTTGAAACTCTCTTAGTTGAGTAATAAGTAGATGGTGCTTCAATAGAAACTTTTAAAACTGTACCATCAGCTAAAGTTACTGAAGCTTTGAATGTTGTTCCATAGTAGTTTGTTCCAGTACTAAAAGTCCATTTATAAGCTTCATCAGTTATAGATGTATTAGCGGCAGTGAAGGCAGTTTCAGCTAAGGATGTAATTTGGTCATCCCAAGCACCACCTTCAATTGTAAAGCTACCATCTGCAAAACTTCCACTAGGTGCAACTGTTCCTAAATAAACAAATGGAATATCAGCTCCATGATTGTTCATATTAGTGTTCATTTCATTCATCAAATCAGTTGGCCAAGAAGAAGCTTTTGTAGGATCAAATGCTTCAGCATATTTGACAGTGAAATAACAAAGATCATCTTCGGTGTAATATTTAACGGTCAAATCACCATCAGCATTAACAGCAGTCAAAGAGTTATCTTTGATTGTTACTGTCCATCCTTCATCTTCATAATCATCTTTTGCGGTGTTTATTCTAGTATCAGATAAACCACCAGTCATCAAACCACCTAAGATTGTCAATGTATCAGTATCATTATCCCAATCTGGGTTGAGCTTAGATGTCGAAATACCTAAATCAACATAAGGAACGATTCTATTTCCTAAATGAAGAAGCATAGCGTCAACAACAGCTGTCGGCCAAAGAGTGGTACTATAAATATCAGTACTTACACTTTCGGATGCACTTTCACTAGTACTTGTTGTTATTCCACTAGAAGAAGTTGAACTTCCACCAGTAGATGCTGAACTTGATGTTTCACTATCTTTACTGATGGTAGAGTCTTTCTTTTCACTTGATTGTGGAGCAGTAGATGTCTTACTAGAAATAGGAGCATCACTTGCTTTTGTACTGTTAACAGAAGTATCAGAATTTTTACCACATCCAACAAGAGCTAACGAGACTAATGACAATAATAAAATATTTTTAGTTTTCATTTATGAACCTCCAAAATTCATGAGAAAATAATAAAAATTTAAAAAGTTTTTTTCAATAAAAAATCGATATGTATTTTTTACATATTCTAAAAGTGAAAAATAGGTGAATTTTAATTTTTCTTGATAAAATCAATAAAAATGATATGTTAAAATTACATATTCGATAGTTTGTTTAGTAAAATAATGTTTTTAGAAAGCGATTACATAATAAAATAAAAATAGCACAATAAAGCATATGTTTTTATTGTGCTAAATTTAAAATAAAATTTATAATTCTAAAATAGTTGATAAACACGAAGATTTTTAAATAATAATTAAAAATATTAATTATCTTTTTAAAATTAATAATCGAATAAACAAAAGATAGATACGTTTTAATGTAAGCGATTACTTTTACTAAAATGTCATTTATATTATTGAGATAAGGACTGTTGTCTAATCTTATTCTTTTGATTTTTCAACAGTCCATATTGACTACTTACAATAGACTTCTAACAGAGCCATGTTAGAAGAATTAGATTTTAAAATCAACTTGACATGTTTTCCAGAAGCTAATGTTTTGAATGCTAACAATTGATTATCATAAGTGTTGATAACATAGGTCCATCCATCATTTGCAGCTTCTAACTCATCGATGGCTTTAGTAATCAATTTGTCATCCCAAACACCGCCTTTAATGTCGAGTTCATTGAGAGAACTATAGTAATTTGTAGAGAGAGCATCTTTAGCTGCACCTAAATAAATCCACGGTATTGTTTCACCAGTTCCTAAAACAGATTCTAATTTAGTTTTTACAGTATCAGACCATTGAGCTTCATCTCCAGTAGGATAAACGAAGTTTGGAGTGTAATAGACAACAACACGAGCATAATTACTGTATGTACTCCAATTTTCGACGGTGAACTTTAAAGAACAACCATCAGCAAATGTTCTTGAACAGGTGAGACGATCACCATAAGATGCACTGATATTAGTAGTCGTGAAAGTCCACTTATTTGCATCATCTGTGATTGTAGCATTTTCGGTTTCACAAGCTTGCTTTGCAAGGTCTAAGATTTGACTGTTCCAAGTATTTGAGTCAGCATCGAATTTTAAAGTGTAAGCATCACAACCAGCAGAATAAATTGTTGTGTTTGTACTTCCAACATAGAACCAAGGCATTGAGTGTCCATCAAATTTAGTAGTGAAGTAATCAGTGATAGAAGTATCCCAAGAACCAGTTGATGGGACTACCATGCCTTTTTCATAAGTGACGTGGATTTCAGCTTTGTTGGTAGATGCACCATAATTTTCAACGGTGAAAGTAAGCTTACAGCCATCAGCATAAGTTCTTTTACAAATGAGTCGATCACCAACAGTTGCACTGACATTTACGGTAGAGAAAGTCCATTTATTTGCGTCATCTGTGATAGTTGCATTTTCAGCTTCACAAGCTTGTTGAGCAAGAGTTAAGATTTGTGCATCCCATGTGTTATTAGCTGCACCATAGATTGTCATTGTTGTTGAACCAGCTGTATAGTAGCTTAATGCTGCACCACTAGCACCAGTGTAGAACCACGGTACTGCGTGTCCATCAAAAGTACTTGTGAAGACATCAGTGATAGATGAATCCCAAGAACCAGTAGTTGTCGGATTGAAAGCTGGATAATAATAGACTTCAATCTCAGCTTTATTTTGATAACTGCTATAATTTTCTACACTGAATTTAATCTTACAACCATCAGCAAAAGTTTTAGTTTCTATTAATCTAGTTCCATAATATGTGGTTTCGGTTGTTTTAACCCACTTGTTAGCATCGTTTGTTTCAGTTGCATTTTCAGCTTCACATGCAGCTTCGGCAAGAGATAAGACTTGATCATCCCAAGAATTTTGTGGGCCATAAATTGTCAAATTTTTAGTTGAAGAATAGAAACTACCTTTTGTGGCTGTTCCGCCGATATAGAACCAAGGAATTGCGTGTCCATCAAATTCAGTTGTAAAGATGTCAGTAATAGATGAATCCCATGAACCAGAGGTTGGAATAACAAATTTTGGTTTATAAGTTAATAAGATTTCAGCTTTGTTTGTATAAGAAGAATAATTTTCAACAATAACACTTAAGACACAGCCATCAGTATAGGTTCTAGTTGCAGTTAATTTTGTACCATAAGAATAGGTTGTATCTAATGTGATAACCCATTTGTTTTCATCGGCTTCAGAAGCACTATCAGCCTCTAATGCTTGTTGAGCAAGAGTGATGATTCTATCATCCCATGTACCTGTTGCTCCGTGGATTGTAGCAGTGGAGTTTCCAGATGTATGCGAATATAAAGTAGGAGTACCACCAGTATAGAACCAAGGTAATGAGTGATTGTCAAAATCAACAAACACATCTGAGATTTCTGTTGGCCAAGAGCCTGTGGCAGGTGCGACGAATGGTTCTTTATAATTGATGACCATCTTTGAAACTCTCTTAGTTGAGTAATAAGTAGATGGTGCTTCAATAGAAACTTTTAAAACTGTACCATCAGCTAAAGTTACCGAAGCTTTGAATGTTGTTCCATAGTAGTTTGTTCCAGTACTAAAATCCCATTTTTGATCTTCGTCAGTGATAGATGTATTAGCGGCAGTGAAGGCAGTTTCGGCTAAGGATGTAATTTGGTCATCCCAGGCACCACCTTCGATTGTAAAGCTACCATCTGCAAAACTTCCACTAGGAGCAACTGTTCCTAAATAAACAAATGGAATATCAGCTCCATGATTGTTCATACTAGTGTTCATATCATTCATCAAATCAGTTGGCCAAGAAGAAGCTTTTGTAGGATCAAATGCTTCAGCATATTTGACAGTGAAATAACAAAGATCATCTTCGGTGTAATATTTAACGGTCAAATCACCATCAGCATTAACAGCAGTCAAAGAGTTATCTTTGATTGTTACTGTCCATCCTTCATCTTCATAATCATCTTTTGCGGTGTTTATTCTAGTATCAGATAAACCACCAGTCATCAAACCACCTAAGATTGTCAATGTATCAGTATCATTATCCCAATCTGGGTTGAGCTTAGATGTCGAAATACCTAAATCAACATAAGGAACGATTCTATTTCCTAAATGAAGAAGCATAGCGTCAACAACAGCTGTCGGCCAAAGAGTGGTACTATAAATATCAGTACTTACACTTTCGGATGCACTTTCACTAGTACTTGTTGTTATTCCACTAGAAGAAGTTGAACTTCCACCAGTAGATGCTGAACTTGATGTTTCACTATCTTTACTGATGGTAGAGTCTTTCTTTTCACTTGATTGTGGAGCAGTAGATGTCTTACTAGAAATAGGAGCATCACTTGCTTTTGTACTGTTAACAGAAGTATCAGAATTTTTACCACATCCAACAAGAGCTAACGAGACTAATGACAATAATAAAATATTTTTAGTTTTCATTTATGAACCTCCAAAATTCATGAGAAAATAATAAAAATTTAAAAAGTTTTTTTCAATAAAAAATCGATATGTATTTTTTACATATTCTAAAAGTGAAAAATAGGTGAATTTTAATTTTTCTTGATAAAATCAATAAAAATGATATGTTAAAATTACATATTCGATAGTTTGTTTAGTAAAATAATGTTTTTAGAAAGCGATTACATAATAAAATAAAAATAGCACAATAAAGCAGATGTTTTTATTGTGCTAAATTTAAAATAAAATTTATAATTCTAAAATAGTTGAT
>CAVEQA010000080.1:0-6950 GCA_963617725.1 Paludibacteraceae bacterium | reverse complement strand
GAGCGACCGCCTCCTAAGCGGTAGGCCAAGGGTTCAAATCCCTTTGGGAGCGCCACTTATTGTCCCTGTAGCTCAGCTGGATAGAGCACACGCCTCCGAAGTGTGAGACTAAGGGTTCAAATCCCTTCAGGGGCACCAAAAGAAAGAAATACATATGATTAAAAAAATGATTATTAACGCTATGGTTAGAGTAGCACATATGTCAAAGAAAACTGCAGTTGGTTATTGCATCAATTTAACTTGTCAATTTTTAATTGCTCTAACTTTACTTCTTATCGGTCTTATATATTTAGGAGCTAAACCTGAATCTCCTGATTGGGCAATTCCTTTAATTGTTGTTGGAGCTATTTTTTTATTTACAACAACTTTGACTATTTCTATAGCTACTATCTCCTCTAATTATGTTGAAAAACGTTTGAACAAAAAAAATCCAAAAGAAAATATAGAAGATAAAAAAAAGGAAGAATAAATTCATTTATCAAGTTTCTAGCTTCGGTTAGAAACTTTTTATTTTGTAAAGGCTATCATCAACTTGCGCAATAAAAACGACAAGTTAGGCGTTTGTAATTGTAAAAGGGGTTTCATAGAAGTAAAATAGGGCAAATCCATAAATTAGGAGGAAAAATTATGGAAGAAACGCAAAAAAAGAAAAGCGTATTTGAATCTCCGTTATTATCAACAAAGATCAAATCTAGCAGTGTAAAGCTTTTCCCTGAAGCCGGCCTTGGATATCTTCTTGGACCACTTCTCGCACTCATCTCTAATGGTGTTGTCAATACTTGGCTCATCCAGTATTGGGACAAGGTCTTGATGTTAGGAACATGGAATCCTTTATTTGAAACATTACTTCCTATCATCTCTTCTATCATTATTGTTATTGGTAACCTTGTCATCGGTCAAATGATGGAAAAGAAACCATCCATTGCAGGTAAGGCAAGACCTTTCATCTTATTAGGTATTCCGTTCTTATTAGTTGCTCTTTTAGTTTTATTTATCGTACCACTTCCACAAGGTGCAACAAATGCTGATGGTAGTCAACTTGGTACCTTCTCAAATCTTTGGGCAAGTATCATCATCGCTATTGCATACAATCTCTATTATGCAGTTGCTTGGCCAATTTACTACACAGCCCATTCAGCCTTAGTCAATCTTTCTACTCGTGATGGCGGTGCTCGTGGACTTCTTTCCACTTGTATTATGGCTGCTCAACTTGGTGCTGCTGGTCTTGCTGGTATGGCTGGTGGTCTTCTCATCGACTTACTTAAGCTTTTACCAAAGTATGAAGTTGATGGAACTAATTATGATAATTTAAAGAGTGCTTTAACTGCTGCTAATCAAGATAGTTCTAAGATTAAACAAATTATCTCTCCTGCTGAAGCTAACCAAAAATGGACAGTCTTAATGATTGTCATGATCGTTGCTTTAATCATCGGTTGCTTATTAGAATATTACTTCACTCGCGAAAGAATTACTGAAGAAAATGTCAAGAATAGTTCTTCAACCGATTCTTCTAGTCAGAAGAAAGGTGTTTCTATGAGTGAACAAATCAAAATTTGTGTCAAAGACAAATATTGGTGGTTAATTATGATATTCTTCTTCCTCTATCAATTCGGTGGACAAATGAAGAATAACGATATGTCATTCTATTCTCAAGCTATGACAAGTGATCATGGTACTACTCTTTCATCGCTTATCAACACTGTCGGTGCTATTCCTACTGCCTTAGGTATGCTTATTGTTTGGCCACTAGCTAACAAGTTCACCAAATCAAAAACTATTGTCATGGGCGGTGTTCTAGCCTTCTTAGGCTCATTGATTTCTTTAATTGCTCTTGCTCCAAATATGTCTGATGCTGCAATCAGTGGTATCTCTGTCGGTTCCTTTGTTGTCAAAGCCTTAGGTACTGCTCCTGCCATGTATATCTCTTTAGCGCTTCTTGCAAACATTTTAGATCATCAAGAAGCTTTATATGGTAAGAGAACTGATGGTTTCACCATGGCTGTCTATGGTTCTATCATGGTTGCTATGTCTGGTATTTGTAATGGTATCATCGTCGGATTCAATTCTATCGATGGTTTAGATGCTAAAGTCGTTCACACTGTCTTAGGATTTATCACTGAAGGTATTTGCTATCTTATCATGGCTATCATGTTCTTATTTATGAACGTTGAAAAATACACTAAGTTAGATAATGAAGCTATCATTGCTGACCAAAAAGCAAAATGCTTAGCTGAAGGCAAAGAATGGATTGAGCCAGCCGAAAGAGCTAAATTAGAAGATGCTGAAAATGCTCGTTTGGTCGAAGAAGCTAGAATTTCTCAATTAAAGGCTGATTGTTCTAAGAAAGGCCTTAACTTCGAAGAAGAAAACAACAAATATCTCGAAGCTAAGAAACTCAAAGACGCTGAAGCTTTAATGAAGAAAGAAGCTAGCGATAAGAAGAAAGCTGAAATTGAAGCTTCTAAGAAAGCTGCTTATGATGCTTTACCAGAAGCTAAGAAAGAAGAAATTCGTAAGAAAGAACAAAAACTTGCTGACGAATTCCAACAATTAAGAAATAACGCTAAAAACAGCGGTTTAGCTGCTTAAGAGTAATAGGGCTACTGTTTGGCAGTAGCTCTATTTTGTTGCTAATCATAGAAATAATGTATTCATTTACAAGGAGGCAAAATGAAACACGAAGATATTCTCAAAAAAATGAGTTTAGAAGAAAAAGCTAGTCTTCTTTCAGGTAAAAACTTCTGGGAAACTATGGATTATCCCGAATATGGAATCCCAGGAATGTTTTTATCCGATGGTCCTCATGGACTTAGAAAGCAAGCTGCAAGTGCTGATCAATTAGGTTTAAATCCATCTCTTCCAGCAACATGTTTTCCAACTGCTAGTGCTTTAGCTAACACTTGGAATCCAGAACTTGTCAATAAAGTTGGTGTCGCTCTTGGAAAAGAAGCTGTCAAACTCCATGTCAATATGGTTTTAGGTCCTGGTATCAATATCAAGAGAAATCCAAGATGTGGTAGAAACTTTGAATATTTCAGCGAAGATCCATATTTAGCTGGTAAACTTGCTTCATCAATGGTCAAAGGTATTCAATCCAATGGTATTTCTGCTTGTGTCAAACACTATTGTGGAAACTCCCAAGAAACAAGACGTATCAATATGGATTCTATCATTGATTTAAGAGCTTTAAGAGAAATTTATACCACTGCTTTTGAAATCATTGTCAAAGAAGCTAATCCATTAGCGATTATGTCTTCTTACAATATGGTCAACGGATATTATGTCAATGAAAACAAATATCTCGCAAATGAAGTTTTAAGAAAAGAATTCGAATACAAGGGATTGATTGTCACCGATTGGGGTGGTGAAAACGATAGAATCGAAGGTTTATTAGCTACTAATGAACTTGAGATGCCAGGCAACAATGGTGATACTGATAGAGAAATCATCCAAGCTGTCAAAGATGGAAAGATTGAAGAAAGCTTAGTTGATGAATGCGCAGATAGAGTCATTGATTTAGCTATCTATACAAGCAAAGCTATCAATTATGATGAATCTTTCACTTCCGTTGATAAAGATGGAAATAAGCTCACTGGTATCAACTGCTTCCCTGAACTCAAGAAGGAAGACCATAACATCGCTAAAGATGCAAGTGATGAAACTATGGTTCTTTTAAAGAATGATAACAATGTTTTACCATTCAAGAAAGAAGATAAAGTTTGCATCATCGGTGATTTTGCAAATGCTCCACGTTTCCAAGGTGCTGGTTCATCTTTAGTCAATTCTACTCAACTTGATAATTTCACCGATTTGAAAGATAAATTCAATTTCGATTATGTCGGATTTGCATCTGGCTTTAACCGTTATGGAAAGAAAGCTTCAAAACTTGAAAACGAAGCTATTGAATTAGCTAAGAAATCCGATATCATTCTCTACTTCATCGGTCTTGATGAAGTCACTGAAAGTGAAGGTCTTGATAGAGAGACTATCAACTTACCACAAAATCAAATCGATTTGCTCAAGAAATTAAAAGCATTGAATAAGAAGATTGTCGTTGTTCTCTCTTCCGGTTCTGTTGTTGATTTATCATTTGTTGATGATTGTGACGCTCTTCTTTTTGGTGCCTTATCTGGTCAAGCAGGTTGCAACTCCATTTTAGATATTGTCAATGGTACTATTTCCCCAAGTGGTAAATTATCTGAAACATATCCGATGAGTTATGATGATGTTGTCAACTCTAACAATTTCCCATCTAAAGGAATCAACGCCCTTTATAAAGAGAGTATCTATGTCGGATATCGTTATTTTGAAAAGAACAATATCAAAGTTAGATATCCATTCGGTTTCGGTCTTTCTTATACAACCTTTGAATTCAAAGATGTCTCTATCAGCGATGATGGAATCAAGGTAACTGTCAAAAATACTGGAAATGTCGCTGGTAAAGAAGTTGTTCAACTTTATATCGGTAAGAAAGATTCCAAGATTTTCCGTCCAACCAAAGAATTAAAAGGATTTAAAAAGACTAAATTATTAAATCCAGGTGAAGAAGAAAACATCACCATTTCCTTTGATGAATATTCATTCCGTTATTTCAATGTCAAGACTAATAAATTCGAAGTTGAAGGTGGTGCTTACGAAGTCTATTTAGGTAATTCTAGTCAAGATATCTTCTTTACTGGAAGTGTCAATAAAGAAGGAACAACTGATGTTCTTCCATATGATGAAAGTAAGCTTACCAAATACTTTAAAGGTGATGTGAAAGATGTCAGCGACGAAGAATTCAAAGAATTATACGGCCATGACATTCCAAATGGTGAATTTGATTTTGTCAACGATAAGAAAAAGAGAATTCATCTCAACAAGTGCAATCTTTTCGAAGATTTAAAATACGCTCGTGGATGGACTGGTCGTCTCACTTATCACGCTTTACACATGGTTATCAGAATCGGAAATAAGTTCAACAAAGGCTTAGCCAACATGATAATTATGGGTCCTTGGTCATTCCCAATGAGAGCCGTATCTAGAATGATGAATATGCCAATGAAGAAGGCTGAAGGTCTCATCATGATGTTTGATGGTCACTTCTTCAAAGGTTTACATCAATTCTTACATTCCAAAGGTCCAAAGTATCCAAAAGATTCTCACTATAGAAAAGCTGAAAAAAAGTAATATAATATATTAGTTTCTACAACTCATCTATTTGAAAGGATAAATATATTATGAAATTAATTTCGTTTTGTGTTCCTTGTTATAATTCGGAAGCATATATGAACCACTGCATCGATACCCTCCTAACTGGAGGGGAAGATGTTGAAATCATCATCGTCGATGATGGTTCAAAAGATAACACTGCCAAAATCGCTGATGAATACCAAGAAAAATACCCAACAATCGTCAAGACAGTTCATAAACCAAATGGTGGACATGGATCTGGTGTCAACAAAGGTGTTGAACTTGCAAGCGGTCTTTATTTCAAAGTTGTCGATAGTGATGACTGGGCTGATTTAAACGGTTATAAAACTCTTTTAGACAATATCAAAGCTAGATTGAAAGAAAACAATCTTCCTGATTGTTATGTCATGGATTTCTTATATAACAAACCAAGTATCAATCAAACATATCGAAGAAGTTATAAAGGTCAATTCCTTCATAACGATTTCACAACTTGGGATAAAGTTAAAAAGTTTTCAACATCAGAAGTATTTTTGATGCACGCTCTTTTCTATAAGACTGAGAATTTAAGAGCTAGTAAAACAATTCTTCCTGAACACACTTTCTATGTCGATGATATCTTCGCTTATTCTCCTCTTCCATATATGAAGACAATCTATTATATTCCTGAAGTCTTCTATATGTATTTCATCGGAAGAGATGATCAATCAGTCACTGTCAACAACATTGTTGATAGATATAAACAAATGATAAGAGTTTTCAAAGTTATGTTTGACTCTTATAGCTATGATGAAATTATGAAGATGGATAAAGGTTTAAAGAGATATATGCTTCACGCTATCAACACTTTAAATCTTGTAACGCTGATGTTCACTTGTGGTAAAAATACCAAAGAGAGAAAAGAAGATACTAAAGAACTCTGGAATTACTGCAAAGAAAAAGATTATAAACTTTATAAATTCTTAAGACATAGAGGATATTCAATCTTAGTCAATCATCTTCCTTTTGGATTAAAAGGAAAGATTATGATGGCTGGATATAAAGCAGAAGTTAGAAAACATAAAGTAGGATAATATCATTGCTTCTAGATTTTTCTAGAAGCAATTTTAAGAAAAAAATTAATTTTTATAGAAACATCAATTTAATTATTGTAAAATATTCAAGCCTTTTTAAAAAAGGGTCATTCGATATTTTTAATAAAATAAGACTAAGAAAAATTGATTGTTAATTTTTTTAAGTTTTATGATATTCTAAAAATATGATTGTGGTAGAATTGGTATACACGTTAGACTTAGGAAATTGTAATTTATAGAAAAACGGGATTTAAAATGTTTCGTGTCTATCGAAAGATTTCCTAAAAGTGCGGACAAATAAACTTGCGGACTAGAAAATGAATAGGTCAAGTTGTGGACTGATGACTTCTAAATCTTGTTATGTTCACAATTATTCACCATATAAGCCGGGTTGATGAAATGGTAGACATGCGGTGCTTAGAACGCCGTGGGAAATCCCGTGCAGGTTCGATTCCTGTACCCGGCACCATTAAGAAACGATAGGATTGATACCAAAAATATCAGTCCTTTTTTCATTTTTTAGGGCTATTTAGCTGATTTTTGGCATATTTTGCTTAATTTCAGGTGAAGTAGCCCTTTTTTCTTCGCTGTTTTTTATCAATTTGATTTTATCAAAAGCACGAACTAACAATAAGAAGCACGATTTCATCATCAAAAGCACGAATATAAAATGTTCCTCATTTATATTGACAAAAGGAGATTTAC
>CAVEQA010000079.1:0-7042 GCA_963617725.1 Paludibacteraceae bacterium | reverse complement strand
GAATACTTAAGCAAATTCAAATAATCTAAATCTCTCATAAAACCTCCTAAAATCTAAAAAAAGTATATTCTATAATTTAACATTTTAAAAGAAAAAAGTATCTATTTTACAAAATTAATATATTTTTTATGATTTTTATATATTTTCTCTCAAATGATGAAATAACGAATATAAATTGAATATTTTAAAAATTTACAATTTCTTTACATTCTTTTACACCATCACGATTGAGGGATTTTTTAGCTATCAATAAACTAATGGTGTCAAAAATTAAAGAGGTCATAAAAAATGAAAAAAACAACAATCAATTTGTCCTTATGTTTGCTTGCAGGTGGTGTATTATTCTCGAGTTGTAACAAAGTAGATTTTGATAAGACTCAAAAAATCAAAGCCTATACAAGAGACAACAATTCAGGAACCAGAGAGGGCTTTATGGAAAAAATCGGTTATAAAGATGGTTCCAAAGATGATTCTAAATTAAATGCAAGAGTTGAAAGAGTTGCCTCAAATGGTGATATGTTATCTACCCTTGAATCCCAGACATACGGTATCGGATATTTCTCTTTTGATTCAGTCGAAGAAGCAAAAACAAAAAATATTAAAATATTAAATTTTGAAGGAATCGAACCAACAGAAGATACAATTCTTGGAGGAACCTATAGCTTAGCAAGAGATTTCAACTATTGTGTCGCAGAAGAAACTGATGCAACCAAGAAGTTAATCGTAGAAGCATTTGTCGCCTTTATGTCAACAAGTGAAGGATTAGCTACAATCAAAGCCAATGGTGGAGTCACAAAAGTTTCTGCAACAACCAAATCCTGGAATGACATCAAAGCAAATTACAAAGGAATTGAAAACGATCATTCTACAATAACAATCAATTTTGGAGGTTCGACCTCAGTTGAAAAGATTGCTAAAGCATTGTCAAGTCAATTCAAGTCTTTAGCTGGAAATTTCCAAGCCAATCACAACCATACAGGTTCAGGAGATGCTTTCAAAAAGACCCAAGGAAGTGAAAAAGGTTCGTTAGATATTGCATTTGCAAGTAGAGCATTCCATACAACAAGCGATGAAGTCTTCAAAGAAGGAACATACGGAAAAGTTTGTGTAGATGGCATCATCTTAGGTGTCAGCAGCAAAAATCCATTGGCAAACATCACTGCTGAACAAGCAAAAGCTATCTACAGTGTTGATGACACAACAATGAATACTTGGGCAGATTTAATAAAATAACAAAAATTCTCATCAAAGACCTACCGTAATTTACGGTAGGCGTTTATTGTATTATGGAAACTAAAAATAACATTCAATTATCAAATGAAATCAAAAGAGCAAATAGAAAAAAGAAAACAGATAAAATAGTTAGAATCATATTTTTATTGATCACAACAATCTGTGCATCCATCATATTTGTTGTTTTAGGATTCATTCTAGTCAAAGGTTTAACGCCATTCTTTAAAACATATTCTGAAAACGGCAATCCAGAAGCAAAAATGAGTTTTTCTTTCCTCCTATTTGGAAATATCTTCAATGGAGGATATGATGCTATGACAAACACCTATCATTACGGAGCTGGATTTTTATTCATCAACACAATTCTTTTAAATCTATTAACAGCAATACTTGCAATTCCGACCGGTGTCTTAACAGCTTTATTCATTGTAAGAATAGCTCCTAAGAATCTCGGTAAAGTGATTGAGACAGGAGTAGACTTATTAGCAGCTATTCCATCAGTCATCTTCGGTATCTTTGGATTAGGTGTTATTGTTCCAATCATCAAAAACATCTGTCAAGCAATCGGACTTGTATCTGTTTCAGGCATTTCAATGTTGGCAGGTGCGATAGTATTATCGCTGATGATAATTCCAACTATCGTATCAGTTTCTATCACAGCCTTAAAGGCCGTTGACGAAAATCAAATCAAAGGATCATTAGCATTAGGTGCTAGTCCAACTCAAACCAACTTTAAAATTGCTTTAAGAGGTGCTAAATCAGGAATCTTTGCAGGTATCATTCTTGGCTTAGGAAGAAGTTTAGGAGAAGCTACTGCTATTTCAATGGTTTGTGGTTCTCCTTTAAGAAATATAACATGGAATCCATTGAATCCAGTAACCACCTTATCAAGTGAAATCTTACTTGCTTTTGGTGAAGCTAGTTATGGATCATTAAATTATGATGCAAGATTTTCAGCAGGTATCTTGTTGATGGTTTTAATCTTAATCACTAATTTAATCTTAAATGATGTTAAAAATCATATCTCATCAATCGATAAGAAACCTATCTTTATTGTAAAAGTATATATGAATATAAAAGCTTTAATTTCAATAATCAAAGAAAAAATTAAAAGAAAGAAGGGAATTAAAGAATGACAAAAACAGTAGATAATAAAATGAAAAAGAGAAAAGTAAAAGATATCATTCTTTCAGGATTGACATATATCTTCTCTTCTTTTTCAATGATTGGGTTGATTGCCATCATTGTATTCATATTTACAAAAGGATATAAAAATTTCACATGGTCATATATCACCGGTGATTATGCAACTGAGGTTCACACAATCAAAAGTGATTCAACCATAACTCCAACAACAAATGTCACATCATATACACCTGGTGAAAATGAATATTTTTCATCTAAATGGGGACTAGCTTTCAAACAAGGAACTGATAATGAAGGAAATCAAGCAACATTCATCTCTTATATTGATCCTAACGCAAACATCAATAATTGGATTGATGCAAGTACAAATAAACAGATAACTATAGAAAAAAATGTTCAAATAACCTCATTGCAATTATGGAGTTCTAATATTGCAAGTGAAGAAACTGAAGTTTATATCGCAAGCGGAAAAAATGCAAAAGATGTAGCTTCAGCATTTGATAAAGGAAATTATCTAGTAAGTATGACCATCCAAAAAGGCGGCCTAGGAATGAGAGGATCACTACTTTCCACTCTTTGGTTGATCTTAATAGCGATGGCAATTTCTTTACCGCTTGGTATTGGGGGAGCTATCTATCTTGCAGTTTATGCAAAAGAATCAAAAATAACAAATTTTTTAAGAAGTTGTATCGATATGATATCGGGAATTCCATCAATCATCTTTGGCTTAGCTGGAGCATTAATTTTTATTCCGATATTCGGAGGTCAATATTCGTTATTAGCAGGTGGTTTCACCCTAGCTTGTATGATATTGCCAGTCATCATCAAATCAACAGAAGAAAGTATCAAAAGCATCCCTCATTCTATGACACTAGCTTCTTTAGCCCTAGGCGCTAGCGAGAGTGAGACAACATTCAAAATCATTCTCCCAAATGCTCTTCCTGGCATTTTAACTTCTACATTACTCGGTATTGGAAGAGTCATAGGAGAAAGTGCAGCCTTAATTTATACAGCTGGAGCTGCAATTCAAGACTATATCATTCCAACAAAAGGAAGCGCATCACTTGCAGTTCATATATGGACATTGATGCAAGGAGAAAATCCAAACTTCTCAGCAGCTTGCTCAGTTGCAATATTGATCTTAATAATCGTCTTTTTATTAAATATATTGATCAAATTGATCTCATTTAGAATCAATCGAAAAAAAGAAGGTAAATGACAATGGAAAACGAAGAAAAAATCTTAGATGTCAAAAATGTAAATCTCTATTACGGAAAAAAACACGCACTCCATAATATCAATCTTCCTATCTATAAAAACAAAGTAACAGCCCTAATAGGCCCCTCAGGATGTGGTAAATCAACATTTCTGAGATGTCTGAATAGAATGAATGACCTCATCAATGATTGCAAAGTCACAGGAGATATATACTTTCACGATGAAAATATCCTTGAGATGAACACAATCCATTTAAGAACTCAGATAGGAATGGTCTTCCAACAGCCAAATCCGTTTCCAATGAGCATATATGACAATATTGTTTATGGTCCAAGATGTCAAGGAGTTAAAGATAAAGCAACTTTAAATAATCTTGTTGAACAATCACTAAAAGAAGCTGCCCTATTCGATGAAGTTAAAGATAGATTAAAAACAAATGGAATGGCACTATCAGGCGGTCAACAACAAAGACTATGTATCGCAAGAGCACTCGCTATGAGACCAGATGTGTTACTTATGGATGAACCAACATCAGCACTTGATCCTATCGCTACAAGTAAAATTGAAGAGTTGATTCACACCTTAAAAAAAGATTACACCATCGTCATAGTAACCCACAATATGCAACAAGCTACAAGAATCAGTGATTACACCGCATTCTTCATGATGGGTGATTTGATAGAATTCAATCAAACCGAAGAATTCTTCTCCCATCCGAAAGAAAAGAAATCAAATGACTACATCACAGGAAGATTCAGTTAAGGAGAAAATTATGATAATCGATAAAGAAATTAAAGAATTGGACAGTCAAATTTTGGAAATGGCAGGATTAGTTGAAGAAAATTTAAAATACGCAATAGATGTATATTTAAATTACGATCCAGTAAAAGTATACAATCCAGTCGATGATGACAAAGTCAATATGGATGAAAGAGTCATCGAAAAGAATTGTCTTCACCTCATGTTGAAAGAAAGATTATTTGCTGAAGATTTAAGACAAGTCACCGGAATTTTGAGCATGGTTCAAGACCTTGAAAGATTAGGAGACCATGCCAAAGATATCTTAGAGTTCGCTTTGAGATTAAAGAATCCTTTCAGAAGAGATAACCGAATAAATGACCTCACCCAATATGTTTATTCAATGGTTGAAAGAAGCATTCAATCCTACCTCAAAAGAGATACTAAACTCGCAAAAGAAGTAATAAAAAATGATGATCATGTTGATGAAGAATATGCAAGCATCATCCAAGACCTGATTGAAAAAGAAAAAAGCGGAGAAATCACATCAAGTTATGCAATTTACTCAGCTTTGGTTGTAAAATATCTTGAAAGAATTGGAGACCATGCCACTAATGTCAGTGAATGGGCAATCTATATCATCACTGGTTATTATAAAGATCTTCAAATAATATAGAGGTAAATATGAGAATAATCTATTCCTTAGAAGATGATGTCGATATCGCAAAGATAATCAACGTTTCTTTAACAAAAGCAGGATACGAAGTTCATACCTTTTATAACTGCCATGATTTTTTAGAAGCATTCAATACTAAAAAACCAAATTTAGTAATTTTAGATTTGATGTTACCAGATGCAAGTGGAATGGATGTTTTAAAAAATATTCGAGCCAACGAAGAAAATAAAAATATCAAAGCAGTCATCTTATCAGCTAAAAGATTGACCATGGACAAAATCGAAGGATTAGATAACGGAGCAGATGATTATATCGAAAAACCATTTGACATTCTCGAATTAATCTCAAGAATTAATGCGAGATTCAGAGAAGAAAATACGATTATCAATTATCAAGATTTAACTTTAAATATTGATAAGCACGCAGCATATTACAAAGAAAAGGAATTAGATTTAACTAATAGCGAATACGAAATATTAAAGCTTTTATTGACCAATCTTGGAAAAGTGATATCTAGAGATGAAATCTTTCATAAAATTTACCAAACATCACAAGACATTGAATCACGTTCAATTGATATGCACATCGCCTCTTTAAGAAGAAAGATTGACGATAAAAGCCTAATTAAAACTATTTACGGAATAGGTTATCTAATAGGATAATTATATGAGAAAAAAACTTACATTAATTCATTCTCTCATCGTCTTTTGTTCTTTATTGATAATAGTCATTTGTTCTTGTTTGACAGTATCAAGTGTAAATAAGAAAAACTATGAGAAAGAATTAACAAATTATTTGTACATCACCCAAGAAGTTTTATCATTAGAAAAGAAAAATAACAATGATGATATAACTGCAATCAAAAATACAGCTACAACAATTTCAAGCAAAGATAATGAAATCAGAATCACAGTCATTAAAATGGATGGAGAAGTTATCTATGATAGTGATACAAGTGATATCACAACATCCCATCTTGATAGAGAGGAAATCAAAAATTTAGGAACGATAGTCTACCGTTATTCAACAACATTATCTAAAAAAATGATGTATACAGCATCAAAAGATAAAACAGGAAACTATTACATCCGTGTTGCAATACCATTAGGAAGTATAAACGAAATACTAAAAATAACAATCCTCACCTCAACAATAACCTTGATAGTCGTGTTATGTCTTTCGGTTATATTAGATATTTTTATCATCGATAAATCTTTAAAACCATTAAAAGAAGATACTAAAAGATTGGCTAATATCATAAATTCCGATTTCATTGAAAACAATGAAGATGATGATTTAGAATCGATATCTTATCAAATTGATAAAACAAGAGATTTGATAAATGAAAAAATAAAATTTTTAACCTTAGAAAAAGAAAAATTTAATTTCATCATCAACAAGATGAACCAAGGTTTATTGATATTAGATAATAATAAAAACATTCAACTTTTCAACGATAAGATTCCACTCATCTTTTCAAACCAAATCAAAGAAAACGATAAACTCACAACTTTGACAATTCTTCCAGAAATTCAAGAAGCCTATAAAAATGCCATCAAACATCAGAATTCAAAATTCGATATTCAAATAAATAACAAATCTTATCTGATCAATGTCGATTATATCAAAGAAGAATGGTTGACAAACTCTTCCAATGATGGAGTTATGATGACATTTGTCGATATGACTGAAAAGAAAAATTTGGAAAACGCAAAACGAGACTTCTTCTCAAATGCTTCTCACGAATTGAAATCACCACTCACAACTATCATCGGATATACCGAAATGATAAAAAATGGTTTCTTTACAAATGAAGAAGACATCAAAGAAGCTGAAGATAAAATCATCTTTGAATCAAATAGAATGAATGAAATTGTCAAAGAAATGCTAGATCTGTCTCGTTTAGAAAGCGAAGAAACAAATAAAACCATTGAAAAGCTCTCTCTTTCATCAGCAATAAAAACAAATCTAGACATTTTTGAAAAAGAAATAAAAGATAAGAGTTTAATAATCAACCTCAATGATGAAGAC
>CAVEQA010000078.1:0-7188 GCA_963617725.1 Paludibacteraceae bacterium | reverse complement strand
TTCGACTATTTGTTTTAAAAAGATATAAAGGTCAGATAATTTTTTATGCAACTTTATATTTCTATCAAACTTTTTATCATCATATAAAGGAACATCAATATTATAAATTGTTGAAATGATTTCGATGATTAGCTCTTTATCAACACTAGGAATATCTTTTTGAACTTTAAAGTCAGATTTAGAATCATTTTCAATATCATCAAGATCAAAGAAATTATCTAATTCTTCAAGATTAGTATCGTTATCTTCCTCTTTTTTTGATGAACCCAAGTCAGATGTATCTAAAAAATCAAACATATCAGAATCGGAGATGATATCTTCTTTTTCTTCATCAATCTTAAGAGTGGTATTTTCCGAATTGATAAAGTCGAGCAAATAATCGTAATCTTTCTTTGTCATATCTAATAGGTTGATATTATTCATATAATAAGAACCATAAAGAGAGCATAATTCATAAAGAGGATTGATGATGAAGCTGACATTATTAGCTTCACATACTTTATAAGCTTCTCTTTTTTGTCCGATGACCATAATAAGTTCAGCTTCATTTTGACATAACATCTGCATAAAATTTGTCTTTTTAGACATTTGAGATTCTAAACAGTCATTGAGAGTTAAAACGATATTTTGATTTTTGCAATAATTGATAATTTGCTTTTGTATTTTTAAAATAGCTTCAGCTTGGTTGTATTTTTTTCCGAGTTTCAATTTTGATAAATCAAAATAATTCGCTTTAGGTTTTCTTTGATAAAAAGGATATTTTGTCTGCAATTGTTGAACAAATTGTTTGTTTTCATCTTTCTTTTTATCAACAATTCTTTTTTCTTCTTGAATAAAACTTTTTTCACTTTTATTCAAAACTTTTAAAATGGCATCTTTATCAAACCCAGTTTTTTCGGAAATAATTTTCAAATCTTTATCCTGACTTAAAGGATCTAATGAAAAGAAATAAGGACAAATTAAATTCAAAAAATCTAATACTTGATTAGAATCGTCCATTCTTCCGTTTTTATCGACTTTACGTCCTAATAAAAAAATCACAGGATCAAAAAGACGATTGATCTCTTTAAAAAATTCTTCTTGACCGTATTTAGTGAGAAGTTCATCGGCATCTTTAGCCTTTTTAAATGCCCATTGAACTCTCACATTGATTTTAGCTTCGTTTAATAAAGGAAGGCATCTTTCAATACCAAGTCTTCCTGCCTCATCACTATCTAGAGCAATTCTCACTTCGACATTCAATCTTTTTAAGGCTTGAATATGTTGTTCAGTTAAAGCAGTTCCCATCAGTGCACAAACTGATTTGATACCAGCTCTGACATAGGCGATGACATCCATGAAACCTTCTACTACATAAATATATCCGACTTTTTTAGCTTCTTCTTTGGCAATATAATAATGGTAGAGTATTTCAGATTTTTTGAATAATAGTGTCTCAGGATAATTGATATATTTTCCACCACTTTGTTCTTCTTTGTACTTTCTTCCTGAAAAAGCGACAACATGACCGTAATTATCAGTGATAGGAAACATAATTCTATCTGAATATCGATCAATCAAGGAAGATGAATTTGATAAAATACCAGCTTTTTCAAGCGTTTCAACCTCAAAGCCTTTGTTTTCTCTCAACTTTTTTACCAAATCAGAAGGGTCTTTAAAAGCTAAACCGATGCCAAAGTGGTTTATCACTTCTTGGCTCAGCTTTCGATTTTCGAGATATTCTCTCGCTTCTTTTCCTTCGTTTGCTAAAAGATTTAAACAATATAATTCTTTACATGATTCCAATGCTTTTAATTCATTAGGAAAGTTCTTTTCAACTTCCGGAATATACTTTTTGACAGTAGAAAAATTATTCGGCAATTGAATATTACAAATCTCAGCCACTTTTTTCAAAGCTTCTAAAGAACTTACATTTGTATATCTTTGAACAAAATAAATAGAATCACCACCCTCACCATCAACAAAACATTTGAATGTATTTTTAATAGGATCGATTATCATACTCGGAGAATGGTCATCATGAAAAGGACAACGGCATGCGTAGCGGTTGCCCTTCTTCTTGATCTCTTTTGCTCCTAAGAAGTAAGAGATGACATCGACAATCGATGATTTTTCTCTCACTTCTTTAAAAATATTAAAATCATTTTTTTCCACTATTCACCTATCAGTAAATTCTTCTAGTCTTGATGAAATTGTTGATGTAATTTTCAATTTCATCGATATTGATTCTCTCTTGTTTCATAGTATCACGTTCACGGATAGTGACGCAGTGATCATTTTCACTATCGAAATCATATGTGATACAGAATGGAGTTCCGATAGCATCTTCTCTTCTATATCTCTTTCCGATACTTCCAGTAGTATCAAAAATTGCGTCATAACTTTGATGAACTTTATTGAAGACTTCTTTAGCTTGATCGACAAGCTTATTAGAAAGTGGCATGACAGCAACAGTATATGGAGCAAGTTCTGGAGTGAAATGCATGACGATTCTTGAATCATTTTTCTCAGCATCTAATACTTCTTCATCATAAGCATCGCAGCAAAGAGCGAGCATCAAACGGTCTAAACCGAAAGATGGTTCGACAACATGAGGAATATAACGAGTGTTATCACTTGGGTCAAGATATGACATATCTTCGCCGCTTGCTTCTTGGTGACGAGTCAAATCATAATTGCCACGGCAGGCGATACCCATAAGTTCACCCCATCCTAAAGATGGGAATAAATATTCGATATCTGTTGTTGCTTTAGAATAGAAAGCGAGTTCAGCTGGTTCATGATCACGGAAACGAACACATTCATCTTTGAGGCCTAATTTTTCAACGAAAGTTTTGCAATTTTCTTTATAGAAATTGAACCACTTATCATCTTCACCTGGACGGAAGAAGAATTCGATTTCCATCTGTTCAAATTCTCTAGTACGGAAAGTGAAGTTTCCTGGAGTGATCTCATTTCTAAATGCTTTACCGATATCGCAAATACCAATAGGTAACTTTCTTCTAGTTGTACGCATAGTATTTTTGAAGTTGACAAAACAACCTTGAGCAGTTTCAGGTCTTAAATAAACAGTTGAAGAATTTTCTTCGGTGACACCGATGAATGTCTTGAACATCATTTGGAATTGACGGATTGGAGTGAATGATGTCTTATGACAGCTTGGACATTCAATCTTTCCAGATTGAACTAAGTCATTCAACTCACTTTGGGTCATGCCATCGACGTCTAAGTCTGGCATTTGGTCGTGAACTAAGGTATCAGCTCTATAACGAGAATGACAATATTTGCAATCAACAAGAGGATCATGGAAATTGGCTACATGTCCTGTTGCTTGCCAAACCTTTGGATTCATGATGATAGCTGGATCGATTTGAACGTTGTATTCAATACCGCGAACGAAATGACGAAGCCATAAATCTTTGACATGATTCTTAAGCAAAGCACCTAAAGGACCATAATCCCAAGAATTGCTGAGTCCACCATAAATTTCACTGCCTGGATACACAAAGCCCGAAGTTATCAAATGACTAGTAATCTCTTCAAATGTATGTTTCTTTTCCATAATTTTATACCTCACAAAAAACTTAAATATTATATCACTTATAAACTACAAAATATCGTATATAGAGGATAAAGAATTCAATTTCTTCAAATCGAAGTAATCGATGAGATTATTCGTAAGTTCATAGAAGATTCTCTTTCCTTGTTCTTTAGGAACTACTTTATTGATTGTCTTTTTATTAAATCCTAAAAAAACATATTTTAAAATGTATAAATTCATTTCATCTACCTTTGCTATCGGTGAACAATTTTTACAATAAAATCCACCATCTTTAATAGAGTATGAAATTAAATTTTGTTCATTTTGGCATTTCAAGCATTTATCTGTTGCCATTTTCAATCCTAGATGCTGATAGATGCTTCCGAGCAACAAAAGTAAAATTGATAAGATATCTTTTCCATCTCTCAAAGCTTTTAAAAACTCTATGAATTCTTCAAGTGGAAATTCATCACCATATTGAAATAAGTTTATAGCTAATTCTTGTAAAAAATTAAGTGTGATATTGAAATTGTAATCAAAATACAATTTTGAAATATCATTAATCACTTCTGCTTGTTTAGCGATGTAAAGATTATTTGAACTTTTATAGACACTGACTTCTACATAGTTAAATATCAATAACATCGGTTTGAGCATACTTTTTGGTTTATAAACACCTTTTAACAAGATAGGAATTATTCCTTCTTCATAAGCAAATGTTGCAATGGCAGAGTTATCATCGTATTGAGAAAGAGATAAAATCAAACCTTTGATATGAATTATTTCGCTGGATATCATTATTCCTCGTATCCAAATTTCTTCAAATATTTATCAGAATTTCTCCAGTCAGGAATAACTTTAACAACAAGATCACAGTAGCAAGGTTTTCCAAAGTATCCAGAAATTGCTGTTTCACTAAATTTTGAAATTTGTGAAATCATTTGGCCTTTTTTACCGATAACAATTCCTTTTTCAGAATCTTTATCAACAATGATATTAGCTCTCACTTCCATTCCTTCATCATCTTCTTCAACACCTTTGATATCAACATAGATGCTATGTGGAACTTCTTTTTCTAATAATCTCATACATTTTTCACGAATGATTTCAGCAAGGATGAATTCCATCGGATGATCTGAGACCATATCCAATGGATAATAGATTTCTCCTTCTTCTAAATGATCTTTGATAGTTTTCAAAAGGGTGTCAATATTGTAATTGTCTTTAGCAGACATTTCGATAAATGTGGCCTTAGGTAAGATTTCTTTATATCTATTCAATCTTTCCTGTGCTAAATCAATTTTACAAAGATCGATCTTATTGAATGCTACGATGACAGGAATTTCTTGTTTTGCTAATTTCATCGCTAATTCGAAATTTGGAGCTTCACTTCCATCGATGACATAGAGAATCAAATCAACACCTTCTTTTGCACTTTCAGCATCTCTTAAAAGGATAGATCCCAATTTTCCATGAGGTTTAAATACACCTGGAGTATCGACAAAGATAATCTGGGATTCTTCATCATTATAGATAGCTTGAACATTATCTCTTGTTGTCTGAGGTTTTGAAGAAACAGCTAATAATTTAAAACCTAAACATCTATTGATAATAGTACTTTTTCCTGCATTTGCTCTACCATATACGCAAACATATCCGACTTTTTTCATGCTTCTAAATCTCCTTTGGTGAATGTGAATGGCAATTGTTCACTCACGGTTGTAAACAGATGTTTGCTAGCATCTTTGTTATAGATGTAAACTGGGCAATTTGGATTTAAAAGTTCGCCCATAACTTGTCTACAACTGCCACAGCAAGTTCCGACATTCATAGAATCGGTCATCACACCTATTGCTACAATATCATCTTTACGATAACCAAGAGCATAGGTATGGAACATACAAACTCTTTCAGCGCACATCGTATCTCCATAGGCGGCATTTTCGATATTGAAACCTTGATGATATTTGTTATCTTTAGTGACAATAACAGCACCAACTCTAAACTTAGAATATGGAGAGATCGATTTTTCTCTTGCTTCAAAGAGATTTTTTACCAATTTCTTTTGATCAGTATAAAAATCAACAGGAAGATTGTTCAATATTTTGTTTTGCAAAGGATACATAATTTTTGCATCTTCTTCTTGAATATGATCGTATCCAAAAATATGAAGAAGTCCATGGATGAATAAAAATGCAAGTTCTCTTTCATATGGATGTTTGTATTCTTTTGCTTGTTTTTTAGCAATTGCTGGTGAAATCAAAATACTTCCTAAATCGATGATTGGATCATCAGGATTGAAATCAGCTTCGCGATAAGCAAAGGTTAAGACATCAGTTGGACGATCTATTTTTCTATATTCTTTATTCAACTTATGAATTTCTTCATCGCTCACAAGAGATAAAGAAACTTCATAGTTCCCCTTTTTATTCAAGGAATCAAGAGTGAAATCGAATACTTTTTTAAAGATATCGAATAATTTTTTGCTTTGATGAGTATTATCTAGGTAATCTAGGATGTGCTGATTTTCTTCCATTTGAAAATCCTCCGTTTCTAACGCTATTATTATAAACTAAATGGAAGAATGATTTCACATAAATATCTAAAGGAAGCGTAAGAGAATTGATTTTTGTACGAATTTTTGACATATCAAAGATGTTTATTAACAATTTGTAAAACATCACAGTGAACGATAAGCCTAAAAATAGATAGAAAAGATAGAAATTTAAAGAAAATCTTTCTCCAAATCCCATTTCAAGAACAGTGAATAAGGATAAAACAAGAGCTTCTAGAATGGTACAAGCAATTGTTCCTTCTTCAAATGTCGAGGCAATCGACCTGGCTTCATAAAAATCACTTACAAAATCTTTATCTTTCAAATTGTTTTTCATTCTTTCTTCTTTCAATGAACAATCTCTATTCATTTTGCAGTACTGATTTTTAAAAGCATAAAAAAGAAAAGTAAAAGCGATAGATGTAAGTCCTAATAGAAAGACAAATTCACCATTGGAAATGAAAATCATCAGTGTCAATACACATGTGATTCCATAAGAGACAATTGAACTCATCCGATTGATATTCATGCTCAATAGCTCTGATAATGAAGCATAGTCAACAAAAGATTTTGAATCTTTTAAATAAGGAATCAAAATATCTTTATCCATCCTTTTCCGAGATAGTTTATTGAGGAGAACTTGAAAGAATAATAGCAAGAAAGAGAATACTATCATTCCAATTTTTATCTCGAATAATATATCAGAGGATATGTAATAAAATAGTGTGCTTAAAGTGCTAGCTTGTAAGATAAAAAGCAAAGCATACAAAAATATTTCCATCTTTGAAAAGAAACATATTTTATTTTTAACGCACATATCTTTTTGAATCTTTTTAGTTATCAAGACTCTCCCCGTTGATATCATTCTAATTTCATCGATATTCAAATAATAGTTTCCAAATTCACTGTCGATAACTTTGAATTTACTTCCAATTCTTTTGACTACTAATAGAAAATGTGTTCGTTTATCTTCGTATAATACTTGAAGAATGAAAGGATAATTCTTCTTATCGATTATTTTTAAATCACCTTCAAGTCTTCCTTCAACTGTGACATTGTAATAATACAATTCTTCTTTGATTGACAAAAAATC
>CAVEQA010000077.1:0-7267 GCA_963617725.1 Paludibacteraceae bacterium | reverse complement strand
ATTTAGAGACAACAATACAATTCAAGGACATTATTATAAAGACATAGATAATATGATAAAAAATAATGTTAGACCCCAAAAAGGAATGGCATATGTCATCTCCTTCTATTTCTTCATTGAAAATAAAGAATTGGTCGAACAGTCCTTTGAAAATTTCTTCTCTCAACCATTAGAATACACTCCCTGTTTTTCATTTAAAATCACCGAAGATAGAAAATATGGAGCAATACCACTTCCTTTAAAGACTGACAAAGGAACTTTAATTCCGAATGAATTAAAAGGAAATGAAAAAATACGATATGGAGTTGTAAATGTATTATTGAATGCTTCTGCATTTATATCATGGGTGACATCTAATTATTCCGATACTAACTCAGTCGATGATATTATCAAAGTTGTCTCCCCTTCTTTTATCAAAGAAAGACTTGCAACATATTATTTCAAACATATGAAGAGATATATGAATAATCTAAACGAAATCTATAAGCGAAGATTGAAATAAATAAATAGACAATTATAAATCCGATTTTTAAACGAATCTTATAATTCGTATCTTTTAGTGACGGCAATTTTCTTATGCACTAATAAAGGGACATAGCAATAAATATAATAAAAATGATAGCGAGGTAATTAAAATGAGAATCGCAAATAAAAACACATTTGGCGATGAAAATGTCGACACTTTATGTGATAGTGACGATATCATTGAAATTGTCGATGATGCATTAAAAGAATGCCAAGAAGATGATGACTATGATACAAGTAAAAGCAATAAGAATGATTGTTGTACCTATAAGTTCATTTCTCCATCAAAAATAACTGAAAATGAAAAACCGCTTGAAAAAGTTGTTGGACACGAAAATCAAAAAAAGGAACTCTTATACGTTATCGATTGGTTCAAACATTCACAAGAATTAACTGAAAAAGGTATTTCAATTCCTAAAGGTGTCATATTATTCGGAAAACCTGGAAACGGAAAATCATTGATGATCAAAGAAATAATCAAATGTTCTAATTCTCCTGTCTTTGTATTTCAAGGCAAAGAAAATAATATTGTTGCCGGAGTCTATGAGACATTTAAAAAGGCAAGAGAAGTAGGTCATTCCATCATTGTTTTTGATGAACTTGATTTACTTATCGATAAAGATAGAAGAGTTGTCAGAGCTCTATAAGAAAATCTTGATGGAGTAGAATCATCTGATGATATCTTAGTATTAGCTGCTACAAATAACATTAATGATATTCCTGATGCTTTGCTAAGAAATGGAAGACTTGAAAAACTGATAAGTATTCCAAGTCCTCAAGGAGAAGAAGCGCTTGAATTATTTAAGAAAACATATTTTTCTTTCAATTTAAAATTACCAGAAGATTTAGATGAAGATGAAGTAGAGCTGACATTAAACGGAATTTCTTGTGTTGGAATTAAAGCAATAGTTAATGATGTCGTTTTAAGAAACGGATTTGAAAACATCACTTCCGACATGATTTTCAATTCTATCTACAATATCACGGATCGGGTTAAAGATACACCTGAAGAAGACAATCTCGAAGTAGCCATTCACGAAGCAGGACATGCTATTGTAGCTATGTCATTTCCACAATATTTCAAAGTGAATAGATTGAATATCTCTGGAGCAAATGGTGAATTCTTAGCCAAACAAATCGAAGGTGAATTTTGGCCATATGACAAAGTCATCGCTGATATCAAAATCTCAATGGCTGGTATTCTCTCTCAAAAAATAATCTGCGGAAGAGGCTCAAGAGGATGCACTGATGATTTAGAAAGAGCAAGAGTTGACGCATATAACTTATTCACAGTCAGTGGTTACTCTTCTTGTTGGGAAAAATTACCTCCATCTAATGAAAGAAATGTAAGAGCTGAAACATTTATCAAGCGCAGAAAAATGGAAAGAAAAATTGAAAAGTTACTTAAAAAATGTGAAAAAGAAACTTCTGCATATATCAAAACACACCAAAAAGAAATCAAGGCACTTGGAAATTTACTCTTCAAGAAAAAACATCTTAAATCATCAGAAATATTAGCATGTGTCAACGGATATTGATTTAAAAATTTCTATGTATCATCCAAAAATTAACAATAAATTCGGTTAAACCTATTGATTATTTCTACATACTTTAAAGTATTTATCCTGAGAAAGGGGATTATTGATGAGCGAGCAATATTGGATAAGATTTGATTTAGATGGTATTGAATCAAAATATGTTTTCGAAGGCAATACTATCGAACTTCTTAAAGCTGTATTCAACAAAGATTTCTCAAATTAAAAAGATGAATAATCAAACAAATCCGATTTCAAATTAGGAAGTGTATCCAATGTCAATTTCAAAAAGGATGACTGCACTAAAAAAGTAGATAAGAAAGATAAAAAATAATGATGAAGAAAATAGCTGTTTAGAAACTGTGAAACACAATCTCTAAACAGCTATTTTTATTTCATTTCATAACCTGCTTTTTTAATCACTTCTTTAAAAACCGAGTCATCAACATCCTTTTCAAGTTCAACCACTGCATTCTTATTTTCTAAAGAAACAGTGACATTTTTAACTCCATCGACTTTCTTCAAAGCTTCTTCTACATGCATAACGCAGTGTTTGCACATCATACCTTCAATCTTCAATGTTTTAGTCATATTATTTTCCCCCTTCATTTTATGACCTATATCAACTACTTCATAACCAGCTTTTGATATAACTTCTTTAATCTCATCTTCATTTATTCTATCAGCTTTTATAATAGCTACTTTATCTTTATATGAAATCGTTTCTACTTTGATTCCTTTGATATTTTCAAGCGCATCTTTCACATGTCTTTCACAATTAGAACACATCATTCCTTCTATTTTTATAAGAAATTCGTCACTTGAATCAGCTTGGGTAGAATTAAAACTATCAAAAACATCTTTTGAAAATTCGATTTTCTTATGTTTTTTATCTCTATTGATATTATAAATATCAAAGAGATTGATTCTTAGTGCATTAAGACAAACCGAGACTGAAGAAAACGCCATTGCCAGAGCTCCATACCAAGGTTTCATCTTCACAAGCCATTCTATATTAGTGGTCGAAAATACACCAGCGGCAATCGGAATCATGACGAAATTATAGAAAAATGCCCAGAAAAGATTCTCCTTAATATTAGTCAAAGTATGTCTACTAAGTCTTATGGCGGCAACTGCATCCAATAGTGTCGATTTCATCAAAACAACATTTGCAGAATCAATAGCGATATCACTACCTGCACCGATTGCAGTTCCAATATCAGCTTGAGTCAAACCGATAGAGTCATTGATACCATCGCCAACCATCATCACCTTTCCGTATTGTTGTAATTTTTTAATGACTTCTTGTTTACCTTCAGGAAGGACATCACTGACATAATATTCGATATTGATTTCCTTAGCGATAGCTTTAGCAGTTCTATTATTATCACCAGTTAGCATAACTGGAATAACACCCATCTTTTTCAATTCATCAATAGCTTTGATTGAATCCTCTTTGATGACATCACTGACAAGTATAATACCTAAGACTTCATTCTCTGAAGAGAAGAATAAAGGTGTCATTCCTTTATCTGCATACGTTATTGAGATATCATTCCATTTTGAATTTAAGAGATTTAATTCTTTCATCAAAGTAGAATTTCCAGCGTAATAAATCGTATTTTCATATTGACCTTTAACACCTTTTCCAGGTAAGGCCATAACATCCACCATTTGAAATTTTTCAACATTTAATTCTTCGCATTTTGAAAGGATAGCTCTGCTCAGTGGGTGTTCGCTATTTTTCTCTAATCCATAAGCAACTTTTAATAATAAATCACGATTGTCTGATACTATATCTCTTACTTCTGGTTGTCCTTTTGTGATAGTTCCTGTTTTATCAAGAACTACAAAATCAACTTTGCCAGTTTCTTCCAATGCACTTGCTGTTTTAAATAATATTCCGTTTCTAGCACCTTTTCCAGAACCTACCATGATGGCTACTGGGGTCGCTAATCCTAAAGCACAAGGGCAGGCAATGACAAGAATAGAAATACCTTTTGATAGAGCATAAGTCAATGTCGTTTCATTGCTCACATTTGCATGTACAAAATCAGCACCTAAAGCTAACCAGAAGACGAAAACAATAAGAGCAAGACCCATGATTATTGGAACAAAGACACCAGAGACCTTATCTGCAATTCTTGATATTTTCGTTTTAGTTGAACTTGCATTCTTAACCATTTCAACGATGTGTTGTAAGGTAGTATCATTTCCAACTCTTGTCGCTTTAATTTTAAGAACTCCATTAATATTGATAGTAGCCGCTTGAACTTTATCACCGGCTGATTTATCAATTGGCATCGATTCTCCTGTCAAACTTGATTCATTAACTGTTGAAATTCCTTCAATAATCTCTCCATCAACTGGAAAGCTTTCTCCTGGTTTGACAAGAAGAAGATCGTTTTCTTTGACTTCTTCAACATCGACAATTTCTTCTTTATCCCCTTTGATAACACATGCTTTTTTAGGAGCTAAATCTAGAAGTGATTTTATCGCTGATGTTGTCTTTCCTTTGGAATAAGATTCTAATGTTTTACCAATCGTTATGAGAGTAGGAACCATTCCTGAAGTTTCAAAAGCTAGATTCATCGAATAATGCATCAATTGATGATATTCTTCCATGCTTTGATTCATATGGACATAATATGACATCATAAACATCATGAGTATTGAATATAGATAACTGACACCAGTTCCTAATGCGACAAGTGTATCCATATTAGGTGCTTTATGAATCAACGCCTTAAATCCTGAAATGAAGAATCTCTTATTTAATACAATGATAATCGATGATAAGACAAGCTCAATCATCGCTAATAAAAACGGATGATCTTGTAATATCCCAATATTCCAATTCATCATTGAACCCATAGAAATATAAAATAATGGAACTAAGATGATGAATGAACTGATTAATATTTTAAGTAATTTTTTTGTCTCATCATCTTGAATATCTTCCGTTTTTTCTTTTTTATTATCACCTTTTTCAAGATGTGCTTCATAACCGCTTTCACTCACTGCCTTTTCAATCATCGATGAAGTAGCTGGATTATCATAAGTGACAATCATTGAATTAGTCAGCAAGTTAACAGTGACATCTTTGACACCATCAACTTTTCTAACAGCTTTATCGACATGACTTGAACATGATGCACAAGTCATGCCTGTGACGACATATTTCTCATTTTCAACCATATCACTTAAGCTTTCTGATCAAGTCTATTGTTTCATCGATGACTTCTGGTTTATTATTTTTAATATCTTCTCTGACACAAGTATCCATATGAGTTTTTAAAATGATATACCCGACTTCTTGAAGAGATCTCTCAATAGAAGCAATTTGAATGAGAATATCACCACAATATCTGTTTTCATCAATCATCTTAGAAATTCCATTCACTTGACCTTGAATTTTATTAAGACGATTTTTTAAATTTTTAGTTTCTTCTTCACTTCTAGGTGTATGTTTATGTTTTACACAATTAGGACACGTTTCTTCCATAATTACCTCAATATACCCCACATGGGTATATTAATAAGATATACCCCCTAGCCCTATATGTCAAGACAAATTCGAGTATGAAATTCTATTCCCTATCACACCACCGAACATGCCGTTTGGCACTGGGCGGTTCACTTTCGTATTTTCAAACATTTTGTAGGTATTAATCATATGGAATGACTAGTGCCTTGCGGATTAGTCTTTCTTTTGATATTGCCTTTTTGGTGTGTGGAAGATGCTTAGCAAGGTAGTAGTAATTTCCAACACCAGCTTCTTTTTGTACTGCCCATTTTGGTGTTCCAAATTTTCGCAAAGCCCAAACTCGTTTGCTGTAAACTTTCCATTGCTTCCAAATGACGACTCTTATTTGTGTCATCAAATGAGAAGCCATATTCTTAAAAAATAGTTTCATTTTTCAAGCCCATCCATCTAATACGCTTTAGTATTATGTTTCTATTCGTAGAGCTACGATTTCGCTATCGTTTCTTCTATTCCCTCCTCACGGATGGTAAAACTTGCAAGTTGCTCTATAATTCGTTAGCAACTACGCCTATAAGGACTTTCACCTAATGAAACCAGAGTCGTAAATAAAAAGTATGCAAATAATAATGGATTTAGTTCTATTAAAATTATAATAATAAATAAACAATAAATAACAAAATAATAGTTCGATGATTGTTTGAGGAATTTGAGGAAATCTTTGGGGAATTTATATGGACGAACTCCCCAAAGTTTTATATAATAAGTGCATAGAGGTGATTTATTGTGTTTAAAGATTTGATAGCTGAATGTACAGATTATGATTTTAAAGAAAATTTAGAAGATAGCAAGCCTAAATCATGGCTTAAATCTGTTTCTGCGTTTGCTAATGGCATAGGTGGAAAAATATTTTTTGGAATTAATGATGATAAAGAAATTGTCGGAATTGATAACCCTAAAATTGTGATAGAAAAAATATCGGATTTAATTGATAAATTCATTACTCCTAAAATTGTTTTTCAAATAAATCCTTATGAAGAAGAAAATAAAATATTTTTGTGTCTTAGTGTATCGCAAGGAAATTCTACGCCATACTATTATCAACATGAAGGTACAAAAATTGCATTCATTAGACAAGGTTCATCATCAATAGAATGCCCTAGTTATATATTAAATGAATTAATTTTGAAAGGAACTGGTAAAACATATGACTCAGTTATTACTGGTTATAAAAAAGATGATTATTCTTTTTCTATTTTAGAAACAGATTTCTATGAAAAAACAGGAACTAAATTTTCTAAAGAGGATTATATTTCTTTTAATTTAGTAACAAAAGATGGATATTTAACAAATTGTGGAGTATTACTTGCTGATAATAATAACTATAGGCAAAGTAGGTTATTTTGTACTAGATGGAATGGGTTAGATAAAGTTAATGAGCAAGAAGTTCAAGACGATAAAGAATTTAGCGGCTCTATCATAAGGCAATTGAAACTGGCTCTAGATTTTTTCAAAACACATACTAATGTTAGATGGCATAAAAGTAATGAACAAACAATTTATGAACCGGATTATAGTGAAGAAGCTATTTTAGAAGCACTTGTAAATGCTATAATTCATAGAAATTATAACAATATAGGTGCTGAAGTTGTAATGAATATATATGACGATAGAATTGAAATTACCTCTCCTGGAGCGATGGCGTCAGGAGATCTTGTTCCAA
>CAVEQA010000076.1:0-7392 GCA_963617725.1 Paludibacteraceae bacterium | reverse complement strand
CATTATTTTTTCGATAATTAGTTCCATCAGGCAAATCTTCTTTTTCAATTGCTCCATTTAAAATAATCTTATACAAATCACTTATATCACTATTTGAAGATATTCTCTTTCCTTTTGATTCAAGTAATTCTTTATAAGCATTTGATATCGAAATAATCTTTTTATCAGTAGATACTAATCCTTGATTTATAATTTTAAAAATATCATGTCTAGTAGAATTGATGTTTTCAATCTTATTGGTCAATTCTATTTCATCTAGTAGAAATGATTGAACAATTTGTTTTTGACCAAACATAGAAAAAGAAGCGAATAAGAAATTGAATTCATGCATCTTTTTAGAAAGATTTAAAACCAAAGTAGTAGAATCAACATCCATACAGTAAAAGAATTTATCGTTTAATAAATGAATGGTATGAGTTTGATTTTTTAAATTTGAAAGATATTCATCAAATTTTTCTTTTTCCATTTTAAAATAGCAAGACTTGATATTCATTGTTCACCTCAATAATAAAATATCACATTAGGTGCAAAAAATAATAAAAATTGCACTTGAAAGTTTTATTTTCTTTCTTCAAGTGCAATTTTATATCTACTTATCGATCTTTGATTTGATGAATGGTATGAGTTTTTCTCTCAAGATTTCACCTGCCATCTTTCTTTTTTCAGGTGTCCAGCGATTAGCTTTTAACATCGAAGTAACGACTCTAAACCATGCTAATGGATATAGCCACTCTACATCTTCAATATGTTTACTTGCTTCTTCAATTGAATCATATCCGAAATAATATTTGATAAAGGAATGATAGACCCTATCAAGAGTTGCATGTGGTAATTTATAGAAATTATTGATGTCAACACTTCTATCAGGTGCAAATTCAAAGGTGAAAACAAGTCTTGAAATGTCAAAGAGATAGATGCCAGTTGAGAATTCTCCCATATCAATGATACGTAGTTCTCCATCTTGGAACATAACATTATTAGGATTTAAATCACCGTGAATACAGGTAGTTCTATCCGGCACGATATCTAAGAATTTATAAAGATAATCTCTTTCTTCTTCAGTGATATCAGTGACATTTGGTATATCAACACGATTCAAATCTTTAAAAGTAGGAAGTAAAGCATCCTTTCCATCGATTGAATGAATCTGCTTGCACATCTCAGCATACAACTTGATATATTCATCAAAATGAATGAAATTAGTATCTTCTCTTAAAAGCTCAGCGAGTGTCTTACAATTCAGCAATTCATAAACAACACCCGATCTTCCATCGCATTCAACAATATCATAAGAGATTGCAGTAGGAACTCCCATGACAAAAGCTTTCTTTGCAAGTGATTTTTCTTTTTCAATCTCTTCTTTGCTGATATGTGGATAATAAAGTTTGATGATGGTCTCATCATCCAAACGATAACATTCACCACAAGCGCCTGATCCGATGATCTTACATCCTGTTACATCAACTTGTCTTGGTGCTTTTTCAATATCCATTATTTCACTGAATCCTGTGACTTGAAAAACATTCATAACACTAGGATTAGCGTTGATGATTTTAAAAATCTTTCCTTTACATCTTTTCTTAGCTGATAAAACAACACGAAGTCCAGCGCTTGATATAAAGTCTAATTTCTTAAAATCGATGATAATACCCTTATTATCTCCAGGATAATTTGCGATAGCAGTTTCAAATTCCATCGCAGTCTGACTTGTGATACTGCCACTTACATTCACAACAGCTAAATTATCTTTGATTTCACTATTTATTTCCATTGTTTTATCCTCTATTCAAATATTTGTTCAACAAGGTTTTTAAATTCTTTATACATATCTAAATCAGCTATGGAATTAAGAGATATCAAAAGATTTTCGTACAACCATTTTTGACTATCTTTACCTCTTTTAAATTTCTTCCAGACATCAACACCTTCATCTATTTGTCTTTTGATACTTCTCAAATTTGATACCTTATCTGCGCATACTAACATCAAGAAGTTTTTGTTATCGCAAGTAGATAGATTTTTAAATGTCGTATTTTTTCTTTCTTCCCAACTCTTAGTTTTGTCTTCGCTATCTAAAAGGACAATATCAACCACTTCTTTTGGAAATAAAGAAAACAGTTTTTCCTCAGTGACAGCCGCATCTTCGATAGTATCATGCAATAATCCAGCTGAGATAAGAAAGTCATCAGCTCCGTTTTTTGCAAGGATTGTAGCGACTTCAACAGGATGCAAGATATAGTCGACACCATCTTTTCTCTTCTGCCCTTTATGAACTTCATATGCGAAGTTATAAGCTTTTATCTTAAGATCTTCTTCCATATCATTTATCCTCTTTCATATCATAAGCGACGGTGATTATATTTTGTCCGTCTTTATATTCATAATTGAAAATGTCAGCCATCTTTTTAACGATGAAAATACCAAGACCTCCGATTTGTCTTTCTTCTAACGAAGCATTAGTATCAGGATCTTCTTTCGCAGTAGGATCGAACTTAATTCCGTTGTTATAGAAAGTCAATATTAACATTCCGTCTTTTCTTCCAACATATAATTTAGCTTTGTCAGAAGAAGAATAATTGACAAAATTAGACCAGATTTCATCAGCAGCTATCTGAGCTTTACTTGCTAAGGTCGGAGATATCTTGAATGTCTCCATTCTATCTTCAACATAAGCTAAAACAGTCTCAATTGAATCCTTATTTGGTTTGATAGTTAGTTCATGTCTTGTTCTTATATGATCAAGTCTAAAACAAAGCATTGTGATATCATCTGATTGAATGGCATTGCCAACAAATTTTGAAACATCATCTTTAACTGCTTTGCAGATATCTTTCGGATTCTTTAAATACTTCTTATTCAAGATGCGTTTCAATCTATCTTCACCATAGAAATTTGAATAGATATCATTAGCTTCAGTGATTCCATCAGTATAGATAAATAATCTATCTGTTGGATATAGTTGAATTTCATTGATTCTATAAACCGTATCATCCATACCTGCAAGAATGAAATTAGGCTTACATTTTAAATATTCAAACTCCCCTTCATTTCTCGCTAGTAATGGAGGATTATGTCCTGCATTTGCATATTGCAAGACTCCATTTGTCAAATCCAGAATTCCCATCCAAGCTGTAACAAACATTTCAGCATCATTGTTTTCTGAAAGAATACGGTTTGCTTCAGTGAAAACCTCCGCTACATTTCTTCCGCTTTCTGCAAGATTTTTGATGAGAGTCTTTGCTTTCATCATGAATAAAGAAGCAGGAATTCCTTTACCAGAGACATCAGCGACTAAGAAGACAACATGATTTTTATCAGTCATATAGAAATCATAGAAATCACCACCAACTTCTTTTGCAGTATCCATACTAGCAAAGATATCAAAATCTTTTCTTTCAGGATAAGGTGGAAATACTGATGGAAGAGATGACATTTGAATTTGTCTTGCAAATTCTAATTCTTTATCGATTCTAGAATCAGCATCAGAAATATATTTTTTCAATGTTTTGACTGTTGAATTGATATCATCAGATAATGATGAGAATTCTTCATTGTCTCTAACTTCAACATTAGTAGTTAAATCGCCATTTGATATCTTTTCTAAAGAATAATTGATTTTGTGAATATTATCGATAATCAATTTTCTTAAAAGAATATACATATGAATAAATAAAGCGGCAAAAACAATGATTTCCATAAAAGCCAAAATAGTAAATGCGATATTTCTTGAGAACATCACTTCACTTCTAGGAAGATAAGAGATAATATAAAATCCTTCAGTAGAAACATACATACAATAGCAATCAATATCACCGATTTTATTTGTAAATCGGATTTTTTCACCTATTATATTGCCACTATCATCTTTAACTTTCTCAATAGATTCACCGTTATGTCCTGTAGAATTATCAAAGATAATGATTCCTTCTTCGTTACAAACGATGATTCCACCTGTTTGACCGATATGACGATTTTTGACAGACCATGATATTTGGTCATACAAATCTGATTGAAATTGAGTAGCATTATACCCAACTTGAACAAATCCATCAGAGAAAACAACACCCGCATATTTCATATAGACATCAGGATTAGAAGAAGTAGCTTGATATTTTTGAACATAATAAATAGTGGAACCATCAAGCAAGCATAAAAACTCTTTTGATTGTTCTCCGCTAGCCATATCATAATTTATAAATTCTTCATTAGAACTACTTACAATTTTACCTTCTTTATTGATAATATTTATTTCAGATACACCGCTTGTTTCAGCAAGAATCTTCAAATATTCATTACTACTGTCAATTGTGACTTCAGTCGAAATTGTTTTAGTAGCTTTCAATAATTTTTCATCAGAGGCCTGTTCAACACTTGTTTCTACATCATTTAGATTTAACGTTAACAAATTATCAGCTTCAGTATCTGCAATTGTAGTTTGAAGTCTATATGTAAAAATAGTAGAAGCGATAAATGCTACGACAACACTGACAGCTAAAATATACTGAAAAATTTGTGAAATTTGTTTTTTACCTTTTTTAGGAATAAAACTTTCTCTATTCAATATAGAGATGGTAATTAAAGAAAGGGTTACTGATAAAGAATTACAAACAATCATGCTAATAGAACATGTTGAAACCACTCGATACGCTTGATAAACATCATCGAGATTTGTTACAAATATTAAAAGCATATGAAATACTTCAGTTGTACTCGAGATTATAAATCCATCAATCCATGTTGTTTTTTTATTTTCAAAAACATATTTACGACAAAATGCACCAAAGACACCTGCTAAAATACAAGAGATAGAACAAGCTATTTGCGAGAATGCACCAGCTCCCCAATAAGTAGCTACAAAACGATATATTCCACCTATAATACCAGCGATAATACCTGAGAGTCCACCAAAGACAAGGCTTGCTATTAAAGGAGCTGAATTTCTAACATTTAAGATAGCACCATCAATGGGAATCCCAAAAACTGTAGCAAGTATAGAAAGACCACCAAATATCAATCCAACAATTATTTGTTTGTGTACATATTTAATATCTTTCAATTTTGTATTTTTATCTAATAAATAAACAATAACACATATTAAGACTGGAATGACAGTCATCACAATAAGTTTAAAAACAGTTAAAAAATCGAAGTTCATAATTTACCTATTCAATTGTTAAAATATCAGAAAAACCAGTAAAATCAAAAACTTCTTTTACTAAGGGACAAACATTAATGAGTTTCATCATTCCTTTATTCTTCATATATTTTTGCATTTTTAAAAATATTCTCAATCCAGCAGAAGAGACATAATTCAAATCTTTCAAATCAAAAACTATATTTTTAATATCATTTATATCATTTAATTCCTTTTCAAGTTGAGTAGAAGAAAGACTATCTAATCTTCCTATAAGTTTGATAATCAAGGTATCGTTATCGTATTCTTTTTTTATATCCATATCTTGACTCCCTATTTAATTGAACAAACGAAATTTATAATATCATTTTAAAGTTTAAATTTAAACTAGTTTAATAAAATCAAAAACTTTCAATTTAAAATTTTATCACTAATTGAAATACCTGTAGCGTTTGCTACAGGTATCTTTTTAAATTCTCTTATTTAATTACGACTTTAGTATTATCACCAGCAGTCCATTTCTTATGGCCTCTATAGTGATGATTATAATAATTGCCGTGTTCGTCTTCTCTTCTCAAACTGTGTTCGACTTCGGTCTTAACAATCTTACCTTCGATAGTCTTTTGATCTTCATTGACTAAGACTAAGTAGTAATTGTCGAAGTTATCAGTCTTTCTTCCTGAATAATTGTAATCACTAAACCATCCATTTTTGAATAATCTAGTATCAGAATATGCGGAAGCAGATTCTTCGAATTTAGTATTGTTGAAATCGTAGTAACGAACTCTGAGTTCATTATGTTTATCAGTCTTCCAGAAGTTATCTTCACTTCCGGTATAAGTATTATCATCGATTCTAGAATAGAATCCTTTAGCCTTATCGAATAAGTCTTTATCATCGCAAGAGAATCCAACTTTATATAAGTAATCTTTCATTGTGAGCTTATTATCGACAACTGCTTTGTAATCGTTATATTCATTAAAGATTGCTTGATATAAGTCTTTATTGCTTGTGCAATCAAGAGTGTAGATGTAATTTACGTAGTTTGGAACACAAGCACCATATCCGCCACCATAATAGCCGTTGATATAGTTCTTATCATCGTGATCATAAGCGATAAGGTTACGATCGTTATCACCAGGAGTTACAGCATATAATTTAGAAGAAACTGTTCTTCCATCTTTGATGGTGAGGTTTCCATCTTTATCGATAACTCTTTCTCTATGAGTGATCAAATGTTGTTCGTCATGTTTCTTTTGAATAGCAGCTAATTTTTCTAACTTAGTTTTGAAAGCACCATTCATATCATTGACAGCTTTGATCATAGAGTTGACACCAACTTTATAATCAAGAAGGTTAGAATCTCCTTCTTTTAATTTACTCATATCATAAGAAGCTTTGAGGTTAGCTAATTGAGCTAAGGAATTGACTAAAGAACCGATATAACCGATGAACTTTGTTCTTGGAGCAATAGTCATATAATCCCAAGTTTCAATAGTTCCGTATGTTTCTTCATATAAATCATCTAAATTGATAGAGACATTAGCAAGATATGGAGTTAAAACAGTTTTTGCTAAATTTTCAGTTTCAGACCAAAGATTATTGCCGTTAAGCTTATCGAATTTCATATCGCTTAATCCTTGATAGAAAGTCTCTTTTTCTTTATCTAATTCTTTCTTATCGTATTTATCATTTAATTCTTTCTTACCGATATCAATCATTGTAGCCATCTTACCAGCAACTGGAGTTTGAATGGTAGCGAATTTAGTTAAGAGATCATTCATAATGTTTTCATTACGAATTTGAGTGACTCTTCTTTTAATATCTGAGATACCTTGTTTCAAATCTTTTTGAATAACATCTAATTGAGTAGAAATCTTATCTAATTGTTTTTCTTCATTAGATCTCATATCAATACCCATACCTGATAAAAGGGAATTGAAAGCGACAGAACCAAGTCCACCAACAGCAGCACCGATGAGGTTTGCACCACCTCTTTGGATACCTTCAGTTAACATTTCAACAAAGTTGAAACCAGTAGTAGAAGTAGCAGGATTTTTAGTGACGAAATATTTAGAATTGTTGATGATGAGGTTGTGATTATCATCAGATTGAACTTTTTCAACAGTAGCTTGATTGTTGATAACATTAGATGCAACAGCAGCTGAAGAAATTCCACCAAAAGATAATGCGATAGAACCAACTAAGATTTTAATTATGTTTTTCATAATGTTATCCTCCTTGTAACAAATCAATGT
>CAVEQA010000075.1:0-7794 GCA_963617725.1 Paludibacteraceae bacterium | reverse complement strand
GTTATTCTGATATTAAAACAACTGTATCAAACAATGATGATTATTATTTACTTGATATATTATCTTTAGTTACTGATCCTTCATTTATTCAAAAAATTGAAAATAGTGATAATGTTACTACAACTTATTCTATTGGTTCTGATGAGAAAAATATTTCAACTATTTTAAATTACTTTAATGATAATTTGAGATTGAACGCTATTGATGAATCAACTGTTGATGTTAAAGCTTTTGGTACTTTTGAAGCATCAAGTGTTAAGTTAGACGATTTTGAATTTGAAATTGTAACCAAAAATAGTGTTTTGTCATCTATTAATTTCACAATGAATGGAACTTATAATGCTTCATTCCCAGAATCTAGAGATTTCACTTCTAGTACTCAAGCAGGTTTTAGTTTAAAATATAATTTGGAAACAACTGATAAAGGATCAAGCTTTGAACCTTCGGAAAATGTTAGCAAGGTAAAATGATATGAACTTAGAAACAAAGATTGTTGATGGGAATGTTGATTTATATAAAAATTTTGGTTGGCAACTAACTGATACTAAGGAAGAACGAGTCAGACATGGACGTATTCATAGAACTGAAAAGAAATATATTTTAGTCAGAGAAAAAAATATGAAAAATTATGCAATTATCACTCAACTCGAATCTAAATATTTCAAGTTAAACAGTCAAAAACAAGTATATGAACCAATGCAACCAGTTTTTGTTTTCCTTCTATTTGTATGCTTTATTGTTCCAGGAATTGTTTATGTCGCTTATAAAGATCAACAACATAATAAAATTTATCAATACAATAAACAATTAGACGAGCAAAAGAAAAAAATAGTCCAACAAGTTCAATCATTGATTTATTAAAAAATAGGAGGCAAATTGCCTCCTATCTTTTTTTTAAAAATTATATTTTTTAGTCTATCGTAACTTCAAAATTATTATCTAAATATTTTCTAATAGCAAAGTAGGATCCTTTAAGGAAATCTTCTTCTTTCATCTTCTTTATCTCATCAAAAGAGATGAAGAAAACTTTTTCAGTTTCACTTTCCTGAGGAATGATTTTTGAATCTTTTTTAGCATTGCTAATAAAGATTAAATCAACATATTGAGTTATATCTCCATTTGGATAATAGAAATCACATTTTTCACCAGATCTTATCGCAAATAATTTGATATTTTCAATGTCGATTCCAGTTTCTTCTTTGACTTCTCTTTTTGTACCTTCAATGACAGTTTCGTTTAAATCAATGCTTCCTCCAGGGAGGCAATATTTTTGATTATCGCTTCTTTTTTCAAGAAGAATTTCGTTTTTCTCATTCAAAACAATTGAAGAAAGACCAACGCTGAGGCATTTTTTATGTCCAATCATCCCTCTTAAATAGGGAATATAATCGATAGGACTCATAAGATACCTTTTTCTAATAATTTTTTACGATAGATATCGCTTGTTGCGTAATCTTTATTTTCTCTTGCTTCATTATAAAGCTTGTAATTATTTTTATCTTCATCAGTGAGAGGTTGAATATTGAATACTAAACCTAAGACGTTTGTGATTCTTGTAAATGTGAAAATTAAGTCAGCAAGATGTTGATAATCAGATTCTTTTTTCATACTTTCGGAATTGATAGCTTTTAAAAGTTTGTCGACTACTGTCATGCAGTTTGAAACATTTAAATCATCGCTAAGAGCGTTCATAGCATTTTCATAATCTTCTTGTATGAGATTTCCATTTAAAGAAGAATTAAGTTCTAATTTATAAGTTGCTTTCTTTAATGCTGTATTATATTTATTAATTTGCTTATCAGCATTATCAAGATTCTCTTCTGTATAATTGATAGGTGCACGATAATGGGTTGATAAGAAGAAAAGTCTTACTGCATTACCAGAATGTCTAGCTAAGACATCTTTGGCAAGGATTGAATTCCCTAAGGATTTACTCATTTTGATTCCGTTAGTCAAAAGGAATCCAACATGCATCCAGTAGTTTGCAAGACGTGTGTGATTGACAGCTTCTGATTGAGCGATTTCATTTTCATGGTGTGGGAATTTTAAATCAAAACCACCACCGTGAATATCGATGAGTGGCTTTTTGAAAACATCATTGACCATAACAACACATTCAGTATGCCAACCTGGTCTTCCTCTTCCGATGATAGTGTCGAATTTGATTCCATCATCATCGGTGAGTTTCCATAAGGCAAAATCAAGAGGGTTCTTTTTGTTTGAGTTGATATCGATTCTACTACCCGAAACTAAATCTTCAACTTTTTGTTTTGAAAGATTTCCGTAGGTTTTATCAGTATCTATTGAAAAGAAAATGTCATCTTTGCTTTGATAGGCGATATTTGAATCCATCATGGTCTTGATAAAACTTGCCATGTTATTGATGTATTCACTAGCTTTTGGATGACAATAAAGTGGCATGATATTGAGTTTATCTAAACAATCTTCATAAGCTTTGATATAGAATTCACTCAATTCTTTTTCACTTTTGTTTTCTTTCTTTGCTTCTTTGATGATTTTATCATCGATATCGGTATAATTGCTTACACATTTGACATTGTAACCTTCTTCTTTTAAAAATCTTGATAAGAGATCAAAGGTGACTGTTGGTCTAAAATTTCCAAGATGTACATAGTTGTACACAGTTGGTCCACAATAATAAATATCGACTTCTTTTTCATCGATAGGTTTAAATTCTCTCAATTTACCTTCATAAGTATCATAGAGCTTTATCGTTCTCATTTTTATTTTCTCCTTGATTTAAATTTCTTTCCATATTTTGGAGTCTATATAAATTATAATACGTTCCCTTCAATTTCAACAATTCTTGATGATTTCCTTCTTCTATCAAGACACCTTTTTTGATGACGAAGATATGATCAGCATTTTTGATGGTTGATAATCTATGGGCGACTACGATCATCGTTGAGATATTTCTCATCTTTTCTAATGATTCTTCGATGATTCTTTCAGTTTCAGTATCGATGTTTGCTGTAGCTTCATCTAGAAGCATCAATGAAGGATGATAACACAAAGTTCTTGAAAATGAGATGAGCTGTCTTTCTCCTGAAGAGAAATTGCTACCTCTTTGAGAGACGAATTCATCGTATTTATTAGGTAACTTTTCAATGATTCGATCAGCACCGACTAATTTTGTATTTCTGTATATTTCTTCATCAGTTAATGTTTCATCTTGAAGGGAGATGTTGTCTTTGATAGTTCCTGAGAATAAGAAGACATCCTGCATCATAAGGCCGATATTTCTTCTCAAACAGTCGAGGGAATAATGATGGATTTCAACATCATCAATCAATATTTCACCTTGTTGAGCTTCATAATTTCTTGAGATGAGAGATATGATTGTACTTTTACCAGCACCGGTAGGCCCGACAAAAGCGACGGTTTTACCAGGATAGATGACAAAACTCAAATCTTTGATGACATAATCTTGTCCATCTTCATATTTGAAATAGACATGTCTAAATTCAACTTTTCCTTTGAATTCTTTGACATCAATACTATCTTCTAAGGTGACAATCTCAGGCTTCATATCAAGGACAAATTGAGTTCTTGTTGCGCTTGATAAGATCGATTGTAATTGATTTTGAAGTTGAGATAATTGTTGAATCGGTTGGAAAAATTGACCTGAATATGTGATCATCAAATAGAAGACACCGACTGTTATCATATTTGAATAGACAGCTGGGATTGAAAATGAACAAAGAATCAAAACACAGACCATTTGAAGTAGATACATAGTCGGATAGAAATAGGCGAAGAGATTTTGACTCTTGATATAGTTGGTGTAGATATCATCATTCCTAATATCGAATTCATCTAATTTCTTATCTTCTCTATGATATGTCTTGATGACCTCAATACCTGAGAATGATTCTGAAAGGAAGGAATTCATTTTTGAGATAGCGTCTTTTTCACCTAAATAATGAATTCTCGCTCTTTTTGCAAAGAAGTTTGAAATAACAAAGACAATCGGTAAGAATGCTAAGAAGACAAAGGCGAAGACACCTGCTTTTACAAAACTGATAGTCAAGATGATGAATAATGATAATATAGATCTCAAAAATTGTGGAAAGATATCAGTGAAGAAAGTGGATAAGTTTTGAGTATCATTTGTTATTCTTGTAACAAATGAACCAGTCTTTAAAGTCTTCAATTGTTTTTGAGATAAAAGAAGGACATGAGAGAACATCTCTTTTCTGAAATCGTAGATAACTTTTTGACCAATTTTTCTGAGCAAATAAGAAACGATATAAGTACCGATAGCTGAGAAAACGAGTAAGAAAATATCAATTCCAGAATATAAGAAGAAATTGAATTTTGTCTGTTCTAAAGTTAGAAGTCCTTTTTCAAAATCGGAAATTGAATCTAATACTTGAGAGAAAAATAATGATTCGGCAGTCCATGAGAAATTGACAAAGATATCGAAGAAGATGAGGATGAAAAATTCGACTTTATAAGGTTTCAAATATTTGTAGAAACTCTTTAAAACGACAATATCTTTGATGGAATAGGAGTGATTGGTTTCAAGTGTGTCTTCCATATTAAATCATCTCCTTTTCTAATTTTTGCATTTCGGCAGTCTTTTTATAGAAATCGCAATTTCCAAGAAGTTCTTCGTGAGTTCCTTTTCCGACCAATTTTCCATCATCAAGAACGAGAATCAAATCGCAGTTTTCTAATGCGGAGATTCTATGAGCGATGATGAAAGTTGTCATTTTATTTCCAAGGGATCTGATATTTGTCAAAATATTTTTTTCAGTATCAGCATCAACAGCACTTAAAGAATCATCGAGAATCAAAATATCAGGATTTTTATAAATGGCTCTAGCGATAGAGATTCTCTGTCTTTGACCACCGCTGACAGATCCACCTTTTTCTCCAACCATTGTGTCATATCCATTTTGCATAGCTAAGATATCATCTTGGACTGAAGCAAATTGACTAGCTTTGATGATTTTATTCTCATCGTATTCAAATAATTTCTTTTCAGAGAAAGAAATGCTATCTTTAACAGTTCCTGAAAATAAGTAACTAGTTTGAGATACTAGAGCAATATTTTCTCTTAAATCTTGCTTTCTCCACATATTGATATCGACGCCGTCGATGAACAGTTGATCTTTGGAAACTGGATATAATTTATCAAAGAGAGAGATAAGTGTTGATTTACCACTTCCCGTTCTTCCTAAGATACCGATCATCTGTCCTTTATCAACTTTAAAGGAGATATTTTGTAAAGCAGGAATCTTGCTATCTGGGTAGTAGAAGGTCAAATTTTTGAATTCGATATTGCCATCAATATGGTCGTGAACTATTGCATCTTTATCATCGACAATATCTTCTTTAGCATCAAGGATGACGGAAATTCTTTGTAATGCAGCTTTAGCATTAGAGACTTCGTTGATCAATAATCCCCCAGCAATCATCGGCCAGATAAGAGTATCGGCGTATCCTGCAAAGGTGACAAATTGACCGGAATCTTTGATATTTCCTAAAAGACTTGGATTGACTTGGACTAACGAATAAGCTCCACACATCAAAAGCAAGACATACATGATTAAGATGATGATATTGATACCACCATCTAATAAGGATTGATAATTTGCATATTTGATGTTTTTCATCTGAGCTTCAAGGGCATAATAATCAAATCCTTTATTCTTTTGTTTTTCTTTTCTAAAAGCCTTGATGACCGAAAATCCTTGTAAGTTCTCTTCAGTGAAATCACTCAAATCTTCAAAGGCATCGCCAGCAGCTTTGGATCTTTTGGTCTCACCTTTTAAAACAACACCGCCTAAAACGACAAAAAGCAACAATGGAATAGTACAGATAAGTCCTAAACTCCAAGAATATTGAAGCATATATATCAATGATAAAGAACCTAAGACTGTCAAATCGATCAAGAAGATAAGCCCTTCAGAGAAAAGCAGTTTGATAGATTGTAAATCACTGGTGAAATATGATAATAAACCACCGACTTTTTTATTTGAATAATAAGAAAGAGATAGTTTTTGAATATTCTCATACATCTCTTTTCTTAAATCTCTTTCAATCTTAGCACCGATTCTTGCACTTGATAATCTCCAACCCATTCTTCCGACGAAGATGAGAATAGCAAGGACGGCGATAGAAAGAAGTGTCCAGGTGAAATTTTGATAATAGAAAGGAATATCGATGATTTCTCCATTGACATTCACTTGGCTGACAGAGGAATTTAAAAATTCCTCAGGATTGTATTTTAAACAAGTGATGACACCACCTGTTATTCTTGGTATATAGAGTTGGAGAATATCAACCCCGATATCAAAGATGAAAAGGAGAAGGAAATAATACCAATATTTTTTATAAAATTTATTAATATGTTTACCGAAAATCATAAAACCTCTAAAAATTATTCTTCGTGACGAATAACCTCAATAACTTCGCCTTCTAAATCATAGAATAAGGCGTTGACAATTTTTGCTTTGACTAAATCACCAGGGACAAGTGGAATCTTTGAGAAAAGTTTTAATCCACCATCGATATCATCAGGAGCATAGAGATTGCAAATGCATTTATAAGAGAAACTTTCTTCATCGTATTCAGTTATCAAACAAGTGAGTTCACTGCCGATTCTCTCTTTATTGAGCTTATAAGAAATTTTCTTTTGCTCTTTCATAATCTTGTTGTATCTAGCTTTTTTAGTCTTGGAATCTATTTGACCAGAAAGCTTAGCACCTGGAGTTCCTTCTTCAGGAGAATACATAAAGCATCCAAGATGGTCAAATTGAATCTCTCTCATCTGTTTTAAACATTCTTCGATATCATCATCAGTCTCTCCAGGGAATCCGACCATAAGAGTTGTTCTTAGTACGCTATTTGGAACTTTCTCTTTGAATTTGTGAATCAAATCGATGATATCTTGTTCGCTTCCTCTTCTTCCCATTCTTCTTAAGACCTTGTCAGAGAAATGTTGAACTGGTAAGTCAAAATATGGAGTTAAATTGCTATTTGAAGCGAAAAGATCGATCAAAGAATCATCGACTTCATCAGGATATAAATACATGAGTTTGACAAAATCAAATCCCTTGTGTTTGACGATTTCTTTGACAAGTTCAGTCAAAGAAGAACCGATATCTTTGCCATACATAGAAGTGTCTTGAGAGATGACAGTGAGAGATTTGATTCCTTGTTTTTCGAGATCATCAATCTCAGTTTTTAAAACATCAAAAGGAACTGATTTAAATCTTCCACGAATATAGGGGATTGCACAGAAAGTACAAAAATTGTTGCAACCATCTGAGATTCTCAAATAAGCCTCTCTTTTTGGAGAGATGAAAACACGTTGAGTAGGATCGATTTTTCCTTGCATCTTTCTATCTTTGATGAGTGATTGGATTTGTTCACCGAAGTTTTTATATTCTTCAAGGGGAATCCAAAGACTGACTTCAGGAATTTCTTTCTTCAAATCTTCAAGATATCTAGTGGCAAGACATCCAGTTACGATGACCGGTTTTTGATATTCGACCATCTCTAAAATTGCATCGATACTTTCTTTTTTAGCTGCATCGATAAAACCACAAGTGTTGATCAAAATGATATCTGCGAGATTAGGATCTTGAACTGTTTCAAATCCGTTCTTTTTTAAATAAGCTAATATTTCCTCTAAATCGACTTGGTTTTTAGCACAGCCAAGAGAGATGATACCTATATTCATATTCGTTCCTCCAATTTTAAAAGTCTTATTTTTAGATGTAAAAATTATATGTATTAACTACAATTTCCTATATATTATAT
>CAVEQA010000074.1:0-7835 GCA_963617725.1 Paludibacteraceae bacterium | reverse complement strand
ATTTAAATCCATTAGCCATCGGTCCTAACTATATAGGAGAGATAAATTCAATCGGAGATTTATATATTGATTTTAAAGGAAGAGAAAAATCGATCAACGATATCATATTAGATGATGAAAATTCCTTGGAAATAAAATATGAACAGATAAAGAATTATGTAAATTATTGTCAAGGAGATATGAATGATATCATCAATGAATCTTTAGCAAGACTTAAAAACACTAATTTTTCTAAGACAGAGAATAAAACTGATATCATTTTAGGAGTCATCGAATATATATTTTTTATCATCTTCAATTTCACAGCCTTTTTCTTTTTGATATACCCTTTTAAAGAATATCAAGCACTTATCACATCTTTTTCATTTTCAAAAATAACATCAATATTGATCATATTATTCCCTTTGATAACATTTTTATATGATTTATCATTCATCATCTTCCATTCTTATAGAGCGAAAATCATGGAACCTTTTAATTATGCGAAGAGATTTTTAAAACAGAATGAATTCAAAATTTATCAAGATGTCAAAAACAGAGGTGAAAAACTCTATAATTATCTCTGTGGAGCTATCAAAGCTAGGATTACCTTGAAAAATGATATTACACAATTTTCAATGCTCTCTTCTTCCTTTATCGATTACAAAGCAATTTTAGAGGTCGAAAATCAAAAGAAAAAAACACTATATAAATCTCTTAGAAATATTCTTTTTTCCTTCACATTATTAGAACTTGCTATTTTTATCTTGAAAGTCATTGTCTATATTGTCGATATTATATTTTCAACAATAATTTAAATTATGAAATACACATTTAAAAGCAAAGAATATGATGATATCTATAGCTTAGGTAAAGACATCTATTTAAATCAAACTGATTTCACTAAATGTCTGAGAGAAGATGAAGATCTTCTCTCCTTTATCAAGGAAGCAGATCCTAATAAGTTGATGAGAATTCAAAAACTTTTGAAATTATCACTTCCTGATGAAATCATTTCCTTCAGAGCTTCGATGATATTAAATCCTTATATGGAATTCAGATATAAGAATAATTTATTTTTTACTTACAAAGATATCGGAACTTATTTTTTGAAATCAGCTCCCGAAGCAAATCCTTTAGGAATGGAGATAATTCATTATAATTTGATTTCCCTTCATGCATTGTTCTCTCAATTTACCTATTGCAGCATCGAAGAATTCAAAATGATAAAAGAATATGAAAATCAAGCTGAGAACAGTATGATCTACGCATATTTTCTTTTAGCCTATTATCTTTCAAAAGATACGACCTTACATTATTATAAAAATGAATACGTAGATATTTATTCGCTCCTTTATCATTTAAGAAAGGAGAACAATTCCAATAATGTTTCCGTATTATTATCTAACCGTGATTTTTTAAAAGCTTTTTCTAAATTTTCAAAAGATAAAAAGGTTATCGAAGAATTTTTACATTACAACAGTGAATATAATAAAAGTAAGACAAAACTTGACGAATTTCTAAAAAAACGTGATCAAACAATGATTGATCTCTCAAAAATCAAAGAAGAAATCAAATGAAAGTCAAAATGATAAATAATCTATAGAAAATTAGTTTCATCTTACTTCATTTTTGATAAAATAATATAAGTGCAAGGAGATAACTTATGAGTTACCAAGAAAAACGTGATGCCTGGCTTAATTCAAGTTGGGTTTCTGAAGAAGACAAAGAATTCATTCGTAAACAAAACGAAGAAACCTTAGAAGAGATGTTTGGAAGCGATTTAGCTTTCGGAACTGCTGGTATGAGAGCTCTTTTAGGTCCTGGAAGTGCAAGATTGAATATCTTGACTGTTAGAAGAGCTACTATTGGTGTTGGATTATTCCTCGATCAAAAATATGGTGAAGCAGCTAAGAAAAGAGGTGTAGCAATCTCGTTTGATAATCGTCATTATTCAAAAGAATTTAGAGATATCGCTACTAAAGTCTTAAGAGAGATGGGATATAACATTTACACTTTCAAAGATCCTCATTCCACACCAGAACTTTCTTATACTGTCAGAAAGATGAACTGCGCTGGTGGTCTTATGATCACAGCAAGTCATAATCCAAGAGAGTATAACGGCTATAAGTTCTATGATGAAAAAGGCTGTCAAGGTGTTTATGATACTATTGATGGTCTTGTTGAAATCATCAAGAATTTAGATGATGAATTAACCGTTTCATACACTCCAGTATCTCCAGTAGAATACGGAAGTGTTGAATATCTTGATGAAGATGATAAATATGATGAAGAATTCATCAATAAAGAATTAACAACTTCATTATATAAAGATGTTTTCACAGGTGAAAGATTGACCAAGATCATCTTCTCCCCAGAATGCGGTTGTAACTGTAAAACTGGTCCGATGATTCTCACTAAAGCCGGATATCAAGTTCAAACAGTTCCTGGACAAGATTTCTTTGATCCTGATTTTAAAGGCACGGAAAATCCAAATCCAGAAACCTTAGGCGCTTATACTGGTGCTATCAATTTGATGAAAGAATTAAAACAAAAAGGTGAAAACTATAATCTCATTCTTGTCACTGATCCAGACGCTGATCGCTGTGGTATCGCATTCTTAGATAGAGAAGGAAAAATCCAACGCTATACTGGAAATCAAACCGGTGCTCTTTTAATAGATTATGTCTTAGGCAATTTGAAGAAGAGAAATAAACTTCCAGAAAATGGTGTCATCTGCAATACTTTTGTCACCGGTGGCCAAGGTAGTAAGGTTGCAAGTTTATATGGAATCAAAACTCGAACTACTGCTACTGGATTTAAATATATCGGTAATATGGCTGATAAGATCAATTCTTTAGGTGAAAAATATCTCTTCGGATATGAAGAATCTTATGGATATTTATTAGCTGATTTCATCCGTGATAAAGATTCACTTCAATCAATTCTTGCTATCGCTGATATGTGTGAATATCATCTCCGCCAAGGCAAGACCTTAGATATGGCTTATGAAGAATTGAATGAAAGAACTGGAAAATATTTCAATGACCAGGTTTCTGTTTTCTTCACCGGTGCTAACAGTTTAGAGAGAATGAATTCTGAGCTTACAAAACTAAGATCAAATCCTCCACGTGTCATCAACGGTGTAAAGGTTGAAACTTTATACGATTACAAGACAAGAACTATCTATGATTTTGTAAATTCTCATAAAGAAAGCTTAAATGATCCAGATATCGATACTACCAATTGTTTGAGATTCAATTTACCTGATGGATTCATCGCAGTCCGTCCAAGTGGAACCGAACCAAAAGTCAAGTTCTACTTTGAAATCCAAGGACATGATGATGCTGAAGCTAAAGCCATCATGAACGAAAGAGCTAATTATCTCAAGAAATTGATGGGATTAGAATAAAAAATCGCCTGCTCGCAAGAGCAGGTTTTCATTTGCTAGTTTTATTTTGACATTCTGGACAAAGTCCGTAGATTTCAACATTTTGATCTTGAACAATAAATCCAGTCTTCTTCTCTATCTCTTCATTGACTTTATGATACGGACATCCTACTAATTTGACTTTTTTATGGCATGCTGTGCAAACCAAGATGTGATTTTCTTCATTTCTAATCAATAAAAAGACATTTTCTTTTTGTTCGTTGACTTCTTTTTTAACGATTCCAGTTTCAACAAAAGAATTCAACGTTCTATATATGGTTGATAAATCAACATTTTCAACTTTTAATACTTCGTATAATTCATCGGCTGTGATTGGATAATCGATTTTTTCTAACTCTTTATAAATGAGAATACGATTTTTTGTCTTTTTTAGACCGGTATTTTTAAATAAATTTTCGTTCATATGTGATATTTTCTTCTTTTTTTCTTTACAAATCAAGATTATAAGCGTATATTCTTTAAATGCAAATGATTTGCATTAACAATTATTACATATGAAAAAATTAAATTATATCTTTTTATCTCTCCCTTTTATCTTGAATTCTTGTAAAACTATCGATTACAAAAATACAATATTCACATCCTTTTATCCTATCTATGATTTTACAAAAAGAATTGTCAAAGATAAATTTGAAGTTAAAAATTTAACTCCCGTTGGAAGTGAACCTCATGATTTCGAACCGACTGCTAAAAACATCGGAGGACTTGTCGAAAGTCCAGCTTTATTAGTAAACGGATTAGGACTAGATAGTTGGACTGATAATTTACCGGATGAATATAGAAAGAAAACACACAAAGTCACTGACGGAATTGAAACATTGACTATCGATAATGTCACTGATCCTCATGTCTGGCTCAGCATAAAAAATGCTATAAAAGAAATGAAAAATATTCTTGATATAATCGTGGATATCGATCCAAATAATAAAGAATACTATACTTCTAATTACAATTATGAGGTTACGAAATTTGAAGCTCTTGATAAAAAATATCGAGAACAATTATCTACAATTTCGAATAATTATTTAGTAGTTTCTCATGCAGCTTTTGGATATCTTTGTAATGAATACGGACTCACTCAACTTTATCTTTCAGGATTAGAACCAGATGCTTCGCCGACTGCCAAAACAACTGAAAAAATTGTTGACGCTGTAAAAAAATATAATATAACAACCATTTTTTATGAAGAACTTGTCGGTCCTGATATCGCTAATGCGATAAAAAAAGAAACTGGTGTTAAAACTGAAACTTTAAATCCCTTAGAAGGACTGACAGAAGAAGAGATGAAAACAGAAGATTATCTTTCCGTTATGGAAGATAACTTAAATAAAATTGTGGAGGCGTTGAAATGATCAATTTTGACAATGTAAGTTTTTCCTATCCAGATTCAAAAGTCTTGAATGATGTCACTCTTACCATCAATGATGGTGAATATGTCGGAATCCTCGGTCCTAATGGTGGTGGTAAATCGACATTTTTAAAACTCGCTTTAGGACTTTTAAAACCGACATCAGGAAAGATTACGATTTCAAATAAAAAAATTAGCTATATAGCTCAAACAACTTCCATCTCAGATTCTTCTTTCCCAGCTACTGTTTATGAAGTTGTATCTTTAGGTTTAGTCAAGAATTCTTTATTTCCAAAAAAATCAGACAAAGACAAAATTAATGATATATTAAAAGAACTTGATATCTATCAATATAAAAATAGGTTGGTAAATGAATTATCAGGTGGACAATTGCAAAGAGTTAAAATAGCCAAAGCTTTGATCAAAAATCCAGACTTGATAGTTCTTGATGAACCAGATGCAGGGATGGATGAACAAGCTCACATCAATTTGATTTCAATCATCAATAAGTTGCACAGTGAAAAGAAGTCGATAATCTTTGTCTCTCATCACCCTCATGATTTAGAACATGCTGATAAGATTTATTTTATCGAACAAGGACAAATTCTCACCTATCAAGAAGAATTAGAAAGAGGTCATCATCATGTTGACTTATAGATTTATGCAAGTTGCATTCCTGGTGAGTATTCTTTTAGGAATCGTCTTACCATTTGTAGGAAGTACAGCTGTTTATAAAAGACTTTCATCAAGTGGTGATGCACTAGCTCACTCTTCCTTAGCTGGTGTTGCCATCGGTTTAGCTGCTGGATTATCTCCATTGATAACTAGTGTTATTGCATGTATTGTTTCATTTATTATCATAGAAATTTTAAGAAAGAAATTTAATAAATTTTCAGAAATTGGGGTCTCTGTTGTCTTAAGTGGAGCTATCGGTTTAGCTGGTATTCTTTCAAGTTTTACAACCACTTCAAATTTTGATTCATATCTCTTTGGTTCCATTCTTTTGATCTCTAATACCGAACTTATCTTCACGATTGTTTTAACTGTTGTCGTTCTTCTTTTCTTCATCATCTTCTATCGTCAAATTTTCTCACTTCTATATAGTGAAACAGAAAGTAAAGTCGATAAGGTAAAGGTAAATCTTTTAACTTTCATCATGGATTTACTTTTAAGTATCACCATTGCAATCGGTAGTAAAGTTGTCGGTTCTCTTGTTGTCTCTTCTCTCATCGTCTTACCGACTGCAATCGCTTTGCAATTTAAAAAGGGTTACAAAGTAACCCTGATTCTGAGTTTATTATTTTCAGTTCTTTCAATGACACTTGGACTAACCATCTCTTATTATTTGGATTTAAAACCAGGTGCGACAATCGTCTCTTTAGCGATTGTATTCTTGCTGATAATATTTATTATCAAAGGAATCCTTTACTTATTTAAAAGAAGGTTTGATTTATTCCTTTCCGAATAAATCGAGCAAGGCGTAATAAATACCTTCTTCATCATTGCTAAAAGGAGTGACATATGTCGCTTCTTTTTTTAGTTTTTCAGCACCGTTTTTCATCGCAAATGAGATTCCTGCTTTTCTTATCATTTCAATATCGTTCATAGCATCACCAAAACAAATGATGTGTTGTTTATCGATATTATAATGTTCGGCGATATATTCAATACTAGTAGATTTATTGACTGAATAATGATATATTTCACCGAATGTTGAAGCGTCATCCCAAAAACGAATTCCTAAATCATCAAAATTGTTTCGAACATATTCAGAAATCTCTTTATTTCTGCTCAAATCTTTTGTTTGAATGACCATGCATAACATATCTTCATGGATGTTAGAGAATACTGATCCGAATTTATGTCCGATTCCTTCAGGAGCAAAAAAGAATGTGTATTCGTTATTCTCTTTATAACAATATTGAACCTTTTCATCTTCGATCATAAAGTTTTCAATGGTATCCTTTGAAAATTTCTTAAAGAAATCATAGATGAATTCTTTTTTGATTACTGTTCTTTTTTTAGGAAAGCTTTCGTCATAAGGATCGACAACTACTGATCCGTTATAACAGATGAATGGTCCTTTTAATCCCATCTCAACAAAATAAGGCATAACTGCTCTTTGTGATCTACCACTAGCCATCGTGATGATGTTACCATAACTTTCCAATTCTTTTAATAATCCTTTAGTCAAAGGATTGATGGTCTTTTTTTCATTTAAAAGAGTGCCATCAAGATCAAAGACGAAGAGGAAATGTTGGTTTTTAAATATTTCTTTATCAATGTGTTTCATACCTACATATTTTATTAAATACTTTTTTTAATTTCATTATAAATTTTAAAAATAATCTCAAATAACTGATATTTTACGTTTCATCAATTTATCAATAGAAACCATGAAGATTTCTTTACATTCATCAAATAATGATTGTTACTATTGAATCAAAATTTTAAAATATACTCATTATTTAATAAAGGTGGCTTATGGATAACAATAAAATTTCAAAATACAAAAAAGCATGGATTGTCATAGCATTTATATCTTTGTTTTTCTTCATCTTGACACTGGTATGCTTCTTCAAATTTTCAACCTTAATTGATAGCCAAAAAGAAGAACCTATTTATACTCTCACTGCTCTTGGAACATTACTTTTTGTTTTTTTATTTTTGGTTTCCATCGTTCTTTTGATTATATTTTTAACTTTGTATTTAGTCAAAGCAAAGCAAATATCAAATGCTGAAAGAAAAGAAGTAAAGCATAATAGCACATATAAACCTGATTCAAATAATCCGAAAGACATAAGTGCTCTATATCAATTTTGTGATGATAAACAAACTCCATTTTCTTCATTATTAAAAGGAAACTATTATAGTGGTACATTGATTTTCTATACTCTCTTAATCCTATTTCCGTTATCATTTTGTTTACTTCTCATTCCTTTAAAAACCTTCATGAATGATGTTGTAACTTGGATTTGTTGTATTTTAATCATTGTCTTATTCGGTTTTGGTCTTATCTTTATGTTTTTAATCAATCCTTTATTGATTTATTTAAAC
>CAVEQA010000073.1:0-7887 GCA_963617725.1 Paludibacteraceae bacterium | reverse complement strand
ATCTTTTACTTGTCGGAGATACTAATCAATTAAAACCTGTAATAGTTTTAGAAAATAGTGTTAACGATTCCTTATTAAAAAAATATAGCCTTGATTTTACATATAGCTACAAGGATAATTCAATCCTATCCGTAATGAAAGCTCATGATAAAATTTCAAAAAGAATACTTCTCTCCTATCATTATAGATGTGGTAAAAAGATAATTAACTTTTCTAATAAACGCTACTACCAAAACGAATTGAAAACATCGAAAATAAATTTCGATGGCAGTTTAAATTTTATTGATATTAAAAATAATAATTCAACAAATATAAAAAATCAAAACATTGATGAATGTATAGGAATTGTTGATTACATAAAGAGAAATAATATAAAAGATGCAACTATAATTACACCTTTTAAAAATCAACAAGAATTATTAAACATGTTTCTTGAAAAAGAGCATATTAAAGACGTTAATTGTGGAACAGTACACTCCCTACAAGGTGCAGAAAAAGATACTATTATATTTTCAACTTCAATATCACCTAAAACATCTAAACGAACATATGAATGGTTAAAGAATAATGCAGAACTTATAAATGTCGGAATAACACGTGCAAAGAATAAATTTATCATTGCAGCTGATAGCGAAGCTATTGAGAAATTATCAGATAAATCAGATGACTTATACGCATTAATAACATATATAAAATGTAACGGAATAAATGATGTTACTCCATCTTTAATAAATAATATTTCTATCGGTAAATCTAATGGTAGTAAAGCCGAAGATGATTTTTATAAAACTATCAGTCAATTTTGTTCCACAAACAAAAATTTCGAAGCCGAAAGAAACGTCCCTTTCAAAAAGATATTTAAAGATGATGATATTCTAAGAAAGTCAAAAATGGAATTTGATTTAGTATTGTATGAAACAATTTTGAATGATAAAAGAGTCTCTCTAATAATTGAAATCAATGGTGGTGAACATTTTGGAAAATTCAAACAAGAACAATACGATCAAGAAAAAAGAAAAATTTGTACCCAAAAAAGTTGGAAATATCTTTCAATTCCAAATTCATTTGTAAAATCATATGAAGAAATTAGAGAGATAATTCTTTCAACAAAAGGCAATCAATACGAGCAGTTGAAATTATTCGATGATTAAAATCCAAAAACATTTTTATTTGTTTATATATAATTTTGATACGCCTGTATCAATAGCAGCTTGAGCTACTGCATTTGATACTGCTTCTACAACTCTAGTATCAAATGGTGAAGGAACAATGTAGTCAGGACTTAATTCATCATCTTTGATAATACTAGCTATTGCATCAGCTGCTGCAATTTGCATCTCTTCATTAATTTTAGATGCTCTAACTTTTAAAGCTCCTTTAAATAATCCAGGGAATGCAAGTACATTATTAATTTGATTTGGATAATCACTTCTTCCACTTCCTACAATATATGCGCCAGCATCTTTTGCATCATCATAAGATATTTCCGGAACAGGGTTTGCCATAGCAAAAACAATTGGATCTTTAGCCATAGATTTAACCATGTCTTTAGTGACAATATTAGGAGCAGATACTCCAACAAAGGCGTTAGCTCCTTTCATAATACTAGCTAAAGTACCATCATGATTCATAGGTGTATCATAAATGCCTTCATCTAATAATTCCTTGATTAAAAAATTATAAGAATCATATTTCTTTTTATCGATGACACCTGTTATATCGTAAGCATAGATTTTACCTACACCAATTTTCTTAAGCATTTTTGCTATTTGACTACCAGCTGCACCAGTTCCAGACATTACTAATGTCATATCTTTTAATGGTTTTTTAGTGAATCTTTCAATATTTTTAAAAACAGCAGAGACAATGATTGATGTTCCATGTTGATCATCATGGAATACCGGTATATTCATTTCCTCTTGAAGTCTTCTTTCAATAGTTACACATCTAGGAGCAGAAATATCTTCTAAATTGATTGCACCTAAAGTAGGTTCAAGATATTTACAAGTTTTGATGATTTCTTCGACATCTTGAGTGTTCAAACATATCGGGATTGAATCAACTCCAGCTAATTCTTTCATCAAAATTGATTTTCCTTCCATGACTGGAATTGCACCATAAGCACCAATGTTGCCTAAACCTAAGACAGCTGAACCATCTGAGATAACAGCAACCATATTAGCCTTAGAAGTGTATTCGTATGCTTTATCTGGATCTTTTTCAAGTTCTTTACAAACATAAGCAACACCTGGAGTATATGCAAGTGATAAATCTTTTTGATTTTTAACTGGAACTTTAGATTTAATTTCTAATTTTCCTTTATTTCTTCTATGAAGTTCTAAACTTTCTTCTTTTAAATCCATAAGTATTTTCTCCTATTTATCAAAAATATCATTTCCAAAATAATCAATAGCTAAAACAATCGGAAAATCTTCAACTTCTAATCTTTTAATAGATTCTGGTCCTAAATCAAAGAAGGCTACTTCTTCTGCTTTTTTAACACAGTGAGATAGAAGAGCACCACATCCACCAGTAGCCACAAAATATAGGATGTGATTCTTCTTATAATAAGAAGAACACTCTTTACTTCTTGGACCTTTTCCAATAGTTCCTTTGACATTCAAAGTTGTCATCAACTCACAAAACTTATCCATTCTTGATGAAGTTGTAGGGCCAATAGAACCAACAGTTTGTCCAGGTTTTGTTGGTGTAGGACCTGCATAATATATAAATTGATTCGAATAATCAACAGGTAACTTTTCGCCTTCTTTTAACATCTTTTCAATTCTCATATGAGCAGCATCTCTAGAAGTGTATAAAACACCAGTATATAAGATGACATCACCTGCTTTAAGTTGATTTAATTTATCTTTTTCTAATGGATATTTTATCTTCATAAAATCACCTCTTTATGTCTAGCTGCATGACATTGAATGTTGATGGCAACTGGAAGAGATGCAATATGACAAGGATATAAATTAACTTTTACAGCTAATGCCGTTGTTTTTCCTTTTAATCCCATAGGACCGATATTGAGTTTATTTATCTCTTCTAATAATTCTTTTTCAAGTTTATTAGCATCAGGATCACTTGATTCATCTTTGATATCTCTTATCAGCGCTTCTTTTGCTAGAATCGCACAAGTCTCTAAATTTCCACCTATTCCAACCCCGACAACTAACGGAGGGCAAGGTCTACCACCTGCCTCTTGTATAGTATCCAAAACAAACTTTTTGATTCCATTTATTCCATCGGCAGGAACAAGCATTTTAACTTTAGACATATTCTCGCTTCCAGCACCTTTAGGACAAACAGTAATTTTAAGTTTATCGCCTAAAACATACTTAACATGAACAATAGCAGGAGTATTATCTTTAGTATTTATTCTATTTAAAGGAGACTTAACGACACTCTTTCTAAGAAACCCTTCAGTATATCCTTTTCTTACACCGTTATTGATAGCTTCATATAAATCGCCATCTAAATGAACATCGTTTCCAATTTCAACAAAGATAACTGTAATCCCCGTATCTTGACACATTGGAATATTTTCTTTTGAAGCTATTTCATCGTTTAAAATGATTTGATCGAGAATTGAAGAAGCTAAACCTTCTTCATTTTCTTTAGCTTTCTTTAGGCATTCTAAAACTTCACTTGGAATATAAGTAGCAGCTTCAATACATAATCTAGACACTTCTTTTTCAATTGTTTCAGTTTTAATTTCTTTCATCTTGCTATCCTTTAACAACAAACTAATTATAAACTAAAAACACAGCAATGTTTATCATCTTTGAGTTATAGTTTAAAAGCTATATAAACTAGAATACAAACGATATCATTATTTTCAGATTCTTTCTTCGAAATTCCTCAACAATAGTTGATTAAACCTATACTTCTAGATTTATTGATAAACAAAGTTTTTCTTTCATCAATTTCTTATTTAGTTACTTGTTATAAATTCTTCTTTTTTAACATCATTATTATCTTTTAGTTTAAAGGAATTTTATAATGCAAATATCATCAAGCCTTGAAAGCTATCGTTAGACATAGGTTATCAATTATATGATTAAAATTGTAATTTTTTAAAACAAAAAGTTGTTATAAACTAATTGCATTAAAAAGCTTATAACAACCTATATAACTATATTTCTTCTTTGACAGCGGCTAAAAGAATTTCTTCTAATTTTTCTTTATCCATCAACTTTTCTTCTAGAACAACATCTTCAATATTCTTATTTTCTTTTAATGCTTTCTTAGCAATTCTTGCAGATTCTTTATATCCTAAATATGGACTTAAAGCAGTGACAATGCCAAGACTTGATTTTTCAAGTTCAAGACAATGCTCTTTATTAGCACTGATACCTTTAATGCAATTTTCAATAAGGGTATCAATAGCATTGGTCATAACTTTAATAGATTCAAACAATCTATCAAAGATAACAGGTTCAAAAGCATTGAGTTCCATTTGTCCAGCCTCACAAGCTAATGATATTGTAGTGTCATTTCCAATAACTAAATAACATGCTTGAGTAACAACTTCAGGAATGACTGGATTGACTTTTCCTGGCATGATTGATGATCCATTTTGCATAGCAGGAAGATTAATTTCGTTAAATCCACATCTTGGACCAGAAGAAAGAAGTCTTAAATCATTGCACATCTTAGATAAAGATACAGCAAGAGCTTTTAAAGAACCTGATATTTCAACAAAAGAATCTAAGTTTTCAGTAGCATCAAATAAATCACTAGCTTGTTTTAAATCAAAACCAAAAAGAGAAGAAAGATTAGATACAATATGTTCTTCATAATATTTGGATGCTGTGATTTTGCTTCCAATAGCAGTACCACCAAGGTTGACAGTCTTCATTTCTTCACTTGCTTTGACAAGTCTTGTTTCACATCTATCAATCATAGTTGAATAACTTTCAAAAGTATTGCCGAGTGTCATCGGGACCGCATCTTGAAGTTGGGTTCTTCCCATTTTAACAATATCTTTAAAATCATTAGCTTTTTGAGAAAGAACAACATGTAAACGACTTAATTCTTTAAACAGAGGTTGCAATAAGACAAGTACAGTCATTTTACCTGTTGTTGGAATGACATCATTGGTAGACTGAGCCATATTGACATGATCATTTGGATGAACGTATTTATAACTACCTTTTGCTGCACCTAAAATTTCATTTGCTCTATTTGCAACAACTTCGTTCATATTCATATTAAAACTTGTTCCAGCTCCACCTTGGATTGGATCAGTAATAAATTCATCGTTAAATTTTCCTTCAATAACTTCATCACATGCTTGAATGATAGCTTTTGATTTTTCTTCGCTCAATATTTTAGCTTCATAATTAGTGATGCTAGCTGCCTTTTTAATAAGAGCTAAATTCTTATTAAATTCAAAAATGACATGTCTGTTTGTTATTTGGAAATTTCTTTTAGCACGAAGAGATTGAACTCCATAATATGCATCTTCATCTACTTCAAGAGAACCAATTGAATCTGACTCTATTCTTTTTTTCATAAATACCTCTAAATAAAACGGGACTACATTATAATATAGTCCCGTAAAAATGAATATATTTTTCTAATTAGTTGATATGGAAGAGAAGATCTCCATAAGATGGAACTGGCCAAACATCTTTGCTGACCATAGTTTCAAGAGTATCAACTGGAGTTCTAAGTTTTTCCATAAGTGGAATTAAAACATCTCTTGCATAGACAGCTTTTTCTCTACCTGTAACAGTACAAGAAGCAACAGCTTCATCCAATTTAGATACAGCTTCTTCAACCTCATCAAGAAGACTTGAAATATTTTTGATGAGTTTAAGAGTTGATTTTGGAGCATCAATTCCAATTTCCTTACAGCCTTTAGCTTCTTTAACCAAAGAGGTGAAGTAAGTATTGACAGAAGGAATATAGAGTTTATGAGCCATATGAGACATAGTCTTAGCATCAATGAAGACTTGACTTGCATAATTGTTATACTTGATTTCAGCTCTAGATTTGAGTTCAGTTGGAGTTAAAACCCCAGATTCAGAGAAAAGCTCTTTAACTTTATCAGTGGATAAAACATCAGTTGCTTCAACTGAAGTCTTGAGATTAAGAAGTCCGCGTTTTTCAGCTTCTTTAACCCATTCATCAGAATAGCCATCACCATTGAAGATAATTCTTTGATGTTCTTTTAAGCTTGTCTTAATCCAATTTTCAATTGCAGCATTGCTGTCTTCGCTTCTTTCAACAGTATCAGCAAATTCTTTTAATGTTTTACCGATAATAGTATCTAAAACAATGTTTGGTCCTGCAATATTTTGACTAGATCCAACCATACGGAATTCAAATCTATTACCAGTGAAAGCAAATGGAGAAGTTCTATTTCTATCAGTTGAATCTTTTGGAAGAACTGGAAGTGTTTTAGCACCGGTTTGAAGTAAAGTGTTAGCTCTAGATTTAGTTGGAGCATCACTATGAATTATCTTTTCAACAACAGCATTGAGCTCATCGCCTAAGAAGATAGAGACAATAGCTGGCGGGGCTTCATTAGCACCAAGACGGAAATCATTGGTGTAGCAAGCAACAGATTCTCTCATCAATCCAGCATATTCATCAACTGCTTTGACAACAGCTGCTAAGAAAACTAAGAATTGAGTGTTTTCATGTGGATTCTTTCCTGGTTTTAAAAGGTTGACACCTTTATCAGTGGCAAGTGACCAGTTATCATGTTTACCAGAACCATTGATACCTGCAAATGGCTTTTCAGCAAACAAACAAATAAAGCCATGTTTCTTTGCAATCTTCTTCAAGACTAACATTACAAGAGCATTTTGATCAGCAGCAACATTGGCTGATGAATAAATGACAGCTAATTCATGTTGAGAAGGAGCAACTTCATTGTGTTCAGTTTTTGCTGGAATTCCAAGTTTCCAAAGCACTTGATTGACTTCAGTCATGAAACCTGCGATTTGTTCTCTGATAGGACCAAAATAATGATCATCTAATTCTTGGCCTTTTGGAGCTGGAGCACCAAATAATGTTCTACCTGTATAAATGAGATCTTTGCGCTTTGCAAAATGGTCGATATCAACAAGGAAATATTCTTGTTCTGGACCAGCCATTGGAACAACTTTCTTAGTTTCAGTATCTCCAAAGATGCAAAGAACTCTCTTTGCTTGTTCAGAGACATAATCCATACTTCTTAAAAGTGGAGTCTTTCCATCAAGGGCTTCACCAGTGTATGAACAGAAAGCAGTAGGAATAAATAAGACATTAGAATATTCATCGTGAACAACAAAAGCAGGAGATGTACAATCCCATGCAGTATATCCTCTAGCTTCAAATGTAGCTCTTAAACCACCATTAGGGAAACTTGAAGCATCCGGTTCACCTTTGATAAGTTCTTTTCCAGAGAAAGACATAATAACCTTTCCCTTTTTATCTGGAACAGAAATAAAGGAATCGTGTTTTTCAGCAGTGACCCCAGTCAATGGTTGAAACCAGTGTGTGTAGTGAGTTGCGCCTTTTGAAATAGCCCATTCTTTCATACCATGAGCAACATCATCAGCTAAACTTGCATCTAATTCTTTACCGTTATGGATAGTATCCATAAGGTCTTTATATACCTTCTCAGGAAGGTGACTTCTCATCTCTTCATCATCGAATACGTCAATACCGTAATTTGAAGTAATGTCGAATGAACTTGGCATTTTTGTTACCCCCTATGTGCCATACGTCATTAAGGATGAAATTATATGGAAATAATATAGACTATTCGAAGTAAAAAGTGAAATATTTTTTTCATATTTTCATAAATTTAGAAAAAACTTTTCATAGACTAATAAATTGACAAGTTGTTTTTTATAATTATTTATTATTGATATCATAAATTTT
>CAVEQA010000072.1:0-8093 GCA_963617725.1 Paludibacteraceae bacterium | reverse complement strand
ATATAGAGTGTTTAATCCAGCTGTATTTATTTCTTAAATGAATCATCATCTTATAATGATTTAATAATGAAAATGGTTCATTTTTTAAATCATCTACACCTTTTGTAACTTGTTCATTATTTTTTAAATCTAAACGGTTAGTTTCAGGGAAGTTACATTCTCCAGTTTTATCATTTTCACTCCAAATCATTGGTAAACGACGTCTTACATCACTTTGATCATCTGGATATTTGATTCTTGTTCCTTTTAAAGCTATCTCTTCTCCATAATATGTATAACTAGTTCCTGGAAGAAGCGAATAAAAAGAACAAGCTGATTTATATTGATTTTCATCCTTGAATGCTTTAGCAATACGATCTTGATCGTGATTGCTTAGAAAATAGGAAGAATATGATTTAGAATTGTATTGTTTACGATGATTTTCATGTAATGAGATATTTGAACTCAAAGTTGAGGCCCTTCCATAACCTTGAATGATATTTGTGCAAGTAGAATCACCACCAGTTGCTGTTGAAAAATCAAAGAAAGAATCACATTTAGAGGTGAAATAAGAATCTAATGATCCGTTTGAAGTCCATGCTTCTCCAACCATATAGAAATTTTCATCATATTTATGGCAAGTATCAGCCAACCAATTTAAAAATGCAACATTCTTTGACAGATTGTTTGAATAATAATAAAGAACTGCATCTAATCTAAATCCTTTGACACCATGTCCTATCCAGAATTTGACGATATTTTCGATTTCGTTTCTAACTCCGGTAGAATTCAAATTAAAATCTGGCATACTAGCATCGAATTTTGATTCATAAGTGATACCATCGATGACATGATCTCCACCAGGTCCAAAATTGAACCAATCTTTTTTAGAATCTTCAGCTGTGTTATTGCTTTTATAATCAGCTAAGGCTTGGGTAAAATAAGCGTTTTTTATTGAACAATGATTTAAGACCATATCTAACATAATATCGATATTATATTTGTTTGCTTCTTCAACCAAAGAATCAAAATCTGAAATAGATCCGTAATAACCATTTATACGATAATAATCGATGACATCATATCCGTGATAAGATCCACTTAAAAATATTGGCATCAACCATATCGTTTTATATCCCATATCGGCAATGTACGGGATTTTTTCTTTAACACCATTTAAATCACCGACACCATCACCATCAGAATCGTAAAATGACCTTACAAATATCTCGTAGTTCATCGAGCCATCTTTATTTGAAGATTCAGCATAAGTGTAATCTTTAGATTTGTCGATTTGCATTTGTATTGGGTCATCATCGTATTCGACTATCGCACTTGAATTGCTATTTTTATTACAAGAACTTAACAACATACCTACTGACATAAAAAACACTATTAATTTTCTCTTTTTCATAAAATTTATTTCCTTTCTTTTTCTTCTTTTTTAGTCAAACTTGGATTAAGAGCAAACATAAATGGGAAAATGAATAAATTAAACATCAATACCATCAACAATAAACCCGAATTAATCATGTCCCATTTTAATGTGATTGGGAATTTAAAATCGTAAACTCCACTTGGAGTTAAATATAATATCCCTAAAATAAATAATGCTAGTCCTATAGAAAATATGATACAAGAAGCCACTCTTAATGGAATACTTACTCCATCATGAGAAGAATATGCTAATCCTCTTATTATATGACTTCCACTTTTTAAGGAAGTGTAAGTTACCATAATAAAGAAGCCTAAAACAATCAAGTGAATAGCCATAAATAGTAGTTCAAAAATATTATTTGTCATCGTTTCATTTTGCCAAATATTTATCAAACATAAAACAGCACTCACAAGAGTGATAATGGTTAAGATTATCCACGATGAAAGAAGAATCTTCATATAATTTTGTTCTTTTTTAGTTATCATAGAAAAAATTATATCACAAAAAATGATTGGTGATTATTTTTAATAAAAATAAATCTTAAAATTGAGTTTGAAAGTATTTTTTTAATAAACAATTTTGATATCAATAAAAAACTTCCACAATTTTGTGGAAGTCAATATTTATTTAGATTCTTTAGATTTTTCTTTTTCTGCTTCTTGAAGTTGTTTTAAAAGATTTTCGTAAGCATCTTCAGGTTGGGCATTTACTAATTGAACATGAGTAATTTCAGAGATTTCATCCATTAACATGATTTCAATAGAATCGGAGACATCACTTGCAGCTAACATGCATCCTTGACATGCACCGACCATATCAACATAGCAAATACCAGTTTCCATATCATAATGATCTAATTTGATATCTCCACCTTCTCTTGCAAGAAATGGTCGAATCTTTTCTAATACTTCTTCTATACGATTACAAATATCAATTCTTTTTTCTTCATCACTTGAAGTGATTTCAATTTTATTTTCTTTATTATCTTCCATATTACACCACCTGTTTAACTAAAAAATTATACCACATTAAAAAATATAATTGTTAAAAATGATAACAAGATAAAAAGATAGATAATAATTTTTACTTATCAGCTAGATGTTCGTTGTAATATTTCTTTAATGAATCGAAAGTGACATCACTTAAATCATGTTCGACTTTACATGCATCCTCTAAGGCAACATCTTCGGGAACTCCTAAAGATTTAAAAATAGAACTTAAAATTTTATGACGTTCATAAACTTTAGCAGCAATTTTTCTTCCTTCATCAGTGAGAATAAGATTGAGCTTTGGTCCAACGACAACATATCCTTGTTGTTCTAATTTTTTCATTGCAATTGAAACAGATGGTTTAGAAAAGCCTAAAGAGCTTGCTATTTCAACGGCGTGTATCTCGTTATTTCCTTGTTCTTCTAGCATTAAAATTCTTTCTAAGTAATCTTCCATTGATTCATGACGGTTCATAAGTAGCCTCACTTTCTTTTTGTGTATATTATCGCAATAAAATTAAATTTTTCAAGGAATTTTTATTTGTAATTTAGTGATATAAATACAAATTTAATCCCTCCTGAAATAAAGATAGCGCATACACATTTAATTTTAACATAAAAAGTTAGAAAAACCTAACTTATAATTGAAATTATAGTTGTAAGTGTTAAAATATTCTTGTTAGTTTAATTTAACTAACTTATGTTGGAGGATTATATGCCTTTATTATTAGCGCCGATGAATCAGGATTTGACGATTCAAGCTGTCAATGGTGATGAAAAAGTAAAAAAACATCTTGAAAGTTTAGGTATTGTCAAAGATGCAAAAATTTTGATTTTATCTCAAGAAAAAGGTGGAATTATTGTCAAAATTAATAATTCTCGTTTAGCTTTAGATTCTAAAATTGCTTCTAGTATTCTTATTAGATTATAGAAAGGAGATCTAATTATGGATGAACAAAACATTAAAAATGTAGTTCATGTTGGCTCTATTGCAAAACTTGGAACTGTAGATGTAGGAGTGGTCGGTAACATTGTTAAAGTCAATGGAGAAGGTAGACTTAGAAGAAGACTTTTTGACATGGGTCTTACTCCTGGTGCTGAAGTATTCGTAAGAAAACGTGCACCACTTGGTGATCCTATTGAAGTCACTTTGAGAGGTTATGAATTAACTTTAAGAAAAAGTGAAGCTGATTTTGTTGATATTGAAGTGACTGATATCGCAAATGATAAAAATGATGGAGGTAATAAGTGATGGAAGATAACAAACTAGTATTTGCCCTTGCTGGAAATCCAAATTGTGGTAAGACAACTTTGTTCAATTCGTTGACTGGTTCTTCTGCTTATGTTGGAAACTGGCCAGGTGTTACAGTTGAAAAAAGAGAAGGTGTTTATAAAAGTAAAGAATTCGGAGAAGCTAAGATTGTTGACCTTCCAGGTATTTATTCTTTATCTCCATATACTCCCGAAGAAATCATTTCAAGAAATTTCATTTTAAATGAAAAGCCTGATTGTGTTATCAACGTTCTTGATGCTACTAACCTTGAACGTAACTTATATATGACAACACAAATCCTCGAAATGGATGTTCCCGTTGTTATCGCTTTGAATATGATGGATGCAGTCAAAGCCAATGGGCAAACAATTGATTGCCAAAGCTTGAGTAAAAAACTTGGTGTCCCAGTTGTTCCGATTTCTGCTCTTCGTTATGATAATCTTGATGAATTGATGAAAAATGCTCTCTCAGCAGCTAGTGTGAAAAGAGAGGGCGTCTCTGTTTGGAATACAGGTTCAGAGAGAGAAAATATTGAAAAAGCAGTTAAGATCTATGAAGATGCTAATTGTGAAAATGCCCTTTTCCATGCGATGAAAGCATTGGAGGGAGATGAACTTGAAGAAAAAGATAACAAGTTAGCATTTAGCGAAGTTCAAGCTTTAGGTGTTTCAAAAGATGATTTTGAAGCAACTAGCGCTGACCTTCGTTATAAATACATCACTAATTCCTTATCTTCTTGTAGAACTGGATTTGTAGCTCAAGAATCTAAGAAATTATCACTCTCCGATAAGATTGATAAAGTTCTCACTAATAAATGGGCTGCTATTCCTCTCATGGCTATCATTTTATTCTTAGTCTTCCACTTTACATTCAGTGAAGATTTATTCTTCCTTCATTCAATGGGTGTTGACTATGGTGAGGGTTATCCTGGATTTATAAAGTGGACTACTAACTTCATCATCGATGAAGAATCGGGTTCAATGGAATTTACACCATTTGCTGGATTATTCTATGGTGATGGTGGATTTAACTCTATAGGTGCTTTCTTTAAAGGCTTATGGGGTGATGGAAATGATAACGGTATTCAAGGTATGATTTGTGTAGCTATCAAGCAAGGTCTTGTAGCTTGTAAGTCTCCTGAATGGTTAGTATCTTTCATCTATGATGGTGTCTTAGGTGGTATTGCTGCTGTTTTGGGATTTGTTCCACAAATTTTAGTCTTATTCTTCTTCTTCTCCATCCTTGAAGATTCCGGTTATATGGCACGTATCGCTTTCGTCTTAGATCGTATCTTCCGCCGTTTTGGTGTTTCTGGTCGTGCTTTCCTTCCGATGATTATGGGCTTTGGTTGTGGTGTTCCAGCTATGATCAATACTAGAACTCTTGCTTCTGATAAGGAAAGAATTAAAACAATCCGTGTCATTCCATTCTTCACTTGTGGTGCTAAAGCTGAATTCTTAGCTGTCATTGCAAGTGCAGTTGCTGGACTTATCGGATTAAAAGCTGATTTATTCACATTTATTATTTATGTCTTCGGTATGGTGGTTGCTATTGCTATGGTCATTATCATGAACAATACAACTCAAAGAGAAAAGGTTCCACCATTCATTATGGAACTTCCTGCATACCATATGCCACAACCTCATGCTTTATTTGTTCACGTTTGGGATAGAGGTAAACACTATATTAAAAAAGCTTTCACTATTATCTTTGCATCTACAGTTATAATTTGGTTCTTATCTAGTTTTACTCCAAGTTGGCAATTCATTCCATCTTTAGGTGAAGAATTAGGTTTAACTGATGCTGACTCTATTCTTGCTCATATCGGTATGATTATCGCTCCTATTTTCACTCCGATGGGATTTGGTTCTCTTCAAGGTGGAAATGTTGCTTGGACTTATGCTGTTTCTTCGATTCAAGGTATTGTCGCTAAAGAAAATGTTGTTGCTATTTTAGAAACTTTATCTTCTCTTGATTCTGTTGCTATCAATGCAGGTGGAAAAGAAGGATTCGAAGCTATTGTTGCTGCAAGTAATGCAACTAAAGTAGGTACTTATGGTATTGATGCTGCTTCTTTAACTGCCTTTGCTGTCTTCAATATGACAACTATTCCTTGCTTTGCTTCTGTTGCTACGGCTAAGGGTGAACTTGGAAAAGGTAAAGCCTATAAAGGAACGCTTGCCTTCTGGTTACTTGGTTCTTATGTCTTGGGCTGTTTAACTTATGTTTGTCTTGAATGGAAGTGGACAATGGCAATTGTCTTCCCAGTTATCATCTTAGCCTTTGTAGGAATGTTCTTCTATAATCGTAAGATGAACGATAAAGAAGCAAGTGTAGTTAAAGCCGCTTAGTATGGCTATTGCTTTATTTGTCATTATCATCATCGCTTTTATCATTTGTGTCTTCTATTTGATTTATTTAAAAGTCAATCATCGTAGCATTGATGAAGATGATTGTGCAATATCAAAGAAAAATGGTATTCAAATAAGATTGAAAGAGATCAAAAAGAAAGAGAGAAAACAAGCTCTTAAAAAGAAAAGAGAGCTTGAAAAACTTGATAAAAGACAATCAAAAGAGAATTTATACAAATAATATTAAAAGCCTTGGTTTAGTGCCAAGGCTTTTATTGAACTTTAATAACCAACTTATAATATTACTTCAAATATTGTTTAATTTTAGAAGCTATTTTCTCAAGTTCTTCATCACTTAAATCTTTTAAGTGTGGATTCATTAAAAATACTCCACCCCATTCATATTCACCCTCATATTTTGGACATAAATGGCAGTGTAGATGCTTTCCTGTATCTCCGTAGAATCCATAATTAACTTTATTTGGATTAAAAGCTTTATGAATTGCTTGAGAGACATTATTTATGTCTTCGATGAATGATTCTCTCTCTTCTTTTGTCAAATCAATAATTTCAGAAACATGGTCTTTATAAGCTACTATACATCTTCCTAAATGGGATTGCTCGCGGAAGATATAAAGTGATGAAACTTTAAGCTCCATAACATAATAACCAAAGCCTTGATATAGTTCTGGTTTTTCTTCTCTCATACAGTAAGCACAATTTGAATCTTTCATATTTTTCTCCTTATTTCTTTTTTAAAATTTTTTATTTTGAATTATTCAATTATTTAGAATCTTTTTCAATTAAATCTTTAACGACTTGATATCCAATATATGTACCAGCTACTGGTGGAACAAAGCTAGTTGAGCCTGGAATATCTCTTCTTTCAGTACATTTTCTTTTGGTTCCAGGAGGACAAACACAATGATACAAGCAACTATCAGCAGTGTCTTCTTCATTTGGCCTAATTGGTGGTTCTGTTGAATAGACAACCTTTAAAGATTTGATTCCTCTTTTTCTAAGCTCATGTCTCATGACTTTACTTAGTGGATCACCTTTTGTTTCATAAATATCACAAAGAACAAGTTTAGTTGGATCAAAACGATTGCCACATCCCATAGCTGAAATGACTGGAACATTATTTCTTATAGCTTCTTCGATGATATCGAGTTTAGCAGTTACAGTATCTAAAGCATCAACTACATAGTCATATTGTGTAAAATCAAACTCTTCTTTTTTGTCAGGCAAATAGAAGGTTTTATAGGTTTTGACTTGAATTCTTGGATTGATATCGTGAATTCTTTTTTCAGCGACATCGACTTTATATTTTCCATAGGTTTCTCTTGTTGCTAGAAGTTGACGATTGATATTTGTCAAACAAATCAAATCATCATCAATCAAATCAAAATTACCTATGCCAAATCTTGCTAATGATTCAATTACATTACCACCAACTCCACCGATACCAAAAATAGCAACTCTTTTATTCCAGAGTTTTTCAACCTTTTCTCTACCGATGATAAGAGATGTTCTTGAATATTGATTAAGCATACTTTAGAAGTTTACAATTTTCTTTGAAAATTTCAAGATAAATATAAATGAAAAAACAAATTTTATACGTAAAATGATAAAATATTGTAAGAAATAAAAAAGTAGGAGATGTAATGTTATGAAAATTATCGAAGATGGAAATTTGAATAAACCGAGTTTATTATTCTTGCCTTGTGAATTAATTCCTTATTCTAATTATTCAAAAATAATCAACGATTTAAAAAATGATTACCGCATCTATTTTGTAAGTTACGATGGTCATGATGAATCTGAAAGAGATTTAAAATTTGATTTAGATGAAACAAGAGCTAAGATTGATGATTTCTTTCAAAGAAAAAATATTCAAAAAATCGATCTTGTTTATTCTAATTCTTTAGGGTGTATTGTTTTTTTTGAACTTTTTAAAGCTTCGAGATTGATTTTCAATAAAGTTATATTAGATGAACCCTACCTCAATAAAAATTATTCTAATTTTAAAAAGAAAGGCATGGTTAAAAAGAATACTAAGAAAT